>JAPLHX010000256.1 GCA_026389415.1 Coprothermobacterota bacterium
AGGCTGGAAAAGCCGCCACAGAGTTTCAGTTGGGAGTACTCATGGACGCCGGACTGGGCTTTTTTACTGAGGCAATTGCTGCCAAACACTGCCTACTTTAGCCAAGGTTGGTTCGCCTCGTCGGAACAATACTGGCAGCTCGATGGTTTCGAACCTGCGGATGATCTTTGGTTAGCACGGGAAACAGTGGAAAAGGATGACTTGCTACCGTTTCTGACCGAAGTGTTTCTGGATTGGCGGAGACGTGGTTGGCCCGTGATCGCCCAAGCTCGCTTCGATCCGACGCCTGCACTTTCTCTACAAATTGTGGAAGTGCAGGTAGACTCGGTGGAACTATCCCTTCGCTGGCAAGTGGACCCTGGGACGCTGGCAGAGCTACCCGGATTGGCTGGTTATGTCAACGCTTCCGGTACTGTACGTCCGGGGATCTCCGCCGAACGAGCCGGCCTCCCTTTCTGTGACGGAGACCTGAAGTTACGAGGCGAAGAAATCCCTCGTTTCCTCCTCCAAGCAGAGTTGGCAGGCAAGCCCTGGGTATCGGGAAATCTGGATGCAATTTCCCGGCTACACCCGCTCTGGTTAGAGACAGGTGAACTCATGCTGAAATTCGAGTGGGACGAGGAAGGGGGAGTAGGACGGGTCAAAGCGATTCCCTTTTATCTGAGCGGAATGTTGCGGATCCCCGCAGAAACTCTTTCACATGCCATGAATCCCAAGTCGGAATTCTTGCGAGTGGAAGGTGGATGGTTGCCAATGGCCAGCCTGATCCGGGCCAAGGTGGGCTCGATGGGAATGACCACCAATGGAGTTCCCCTCAAACCGCGTATGCTGGGACCGGACGAAATTCTCCGCGGTGGCTCCACCCGTTTGGAAGGACCGTGGAAGATCGATAGCTTCTTGTCTGTGCATCCGCCGGACGACCCCTCCATTGATCGCACGGCCGAGCTGCACCTGGAGTTTTTACGCAACTGGGGAATCCCGGGGGGTTTAGTCGGTAACCTGATGGATATCACCCCGGTGTTGGGCGATTGGCTGGCCCAATTTCTGGGTCGTTATCCGGAAGCCGGAGTGCTAATGGTAGGGATGCGACGAACGTTGCAGGCCTTGGCATCTTCCTGGGGAAACCTGGTTACCGCATTGATTGATGAGCCCCCTAAAGAGCCTCTGCTGGATCGTTCACGCCGCGGTCTGGTGCTGGTAACACCCAGGACGCTGGAGGCCACGTTTGACTTAACGCACCTGGATTGGAGCATCCTTCTGCTGCTGGAAGCGGACACACTGATCAAGTCGGCGTCTTCCCGTCTTTACCGCGGCCTGCTGGGCAACCCGCGGAAATTGACTCTGGGGACGTTCGCCTCGCTGGAATTTCTACGCAATCCGCAAACCCGCCAAGCCATGTCCCAAGTATTCGGTGTGCCCACCTTCTCCGCCGTCTGGCAGCAGGGAGTGAGGAACCCGGGAGTCCAACCATTGCCAACGCTTCGCCGATACCAGTGGGGTGCGTCACGCGCTTCCACCTTCGCCGTTCGGCCGGCAGAGATTTCCCTTGGCAGCGGCCCAGACGCCGGGGCGATGCAGATCCCGGTCCGGGAGGACCATAAGCCGAGTTTAAACCAGGGTGAACCTCGCACCGAACGACCGCCGATCCGCGATTTCCTGACGGAAGCCAAGTCTTGGCAAGATCGGCCCGTCCAGGAAGCACAGTTCGCCCCCTTTGCCCCCGACTTCCCTCTGCACGCAGACTTGAGTGAGTTGCAAGGGCACTGGTTTCTCTATTGGCGGTCGCGCATTCAAGCCGGGGAATTCTGCGAAACCAGCCTCTCCTACATCCTGCTGCGCGCGTATGAGATCATCAACGGAGTCGCGACCGTTTCACAGCAGGATGGGGCTCGCCAGCTACACTTGCTCTGGCGCAGCTACCGGCACGCCTGGCCACAGCTGGACACGACATTGTTGCACTGGTCGGTTGATTTCGCGGTGCTACACCGACAAACCGATCCCTTGGCTCCTTATCGAGAGGCAGCCGATGATTTTATAGTTCCCTTCCCCGATTTGACCCTTCCTTACTATGCTCGGGATCTCTCGTCGCTCCCGTTGGGTCTGCTGGAAGGCTTGTCCGGCCTCCGCCTGCGCGAAAGTCGTTTCTATCAGCAAGGTGGAGCGGAGGCCATGGCCAGATTCCTGCCTGGCGCTGTGGCAGCCATGGATCGCTTCTTTCTTGCCGAAGACGGGAAAAATTTACTGGAACGGTTTCAGCCGAACTCGAGTCGCGTTTTCGAACGCTATCCCTTTCAGGGTGCCCGCTACCTGGGTGAGTCCTGCCGGATTTGCTTGGGCGAAGCACGACCCTACTCGGACTCCGCACCCTTCCGCTCGTTCTTATCCGCTGTGCTGAAGCATGCAGAGAATCGCCTGCGAGAGCTGCGAAAATTCCCTGAGCGGTCGAGCGGCGGGTCGTTGGAACCACGAGTCCGTCAAGAGCTGGATCAGTTTCTCCGCTCGATTGCCGGCCAGGTGATTCCCAGACCCCGAGTGGAGATCGATCTGGGCAAAATCCAGGAGCTGGTGGCAGAATCCGACCAAGTGCGCGAGATGCTTAAAATAGAGGAATTCGAACCAGTAGAGGAACCTGAGCCGACGGAAGAACCGGCGGTCGTGCTGGTCCCCGTGGAAGGATTGTCAGAAGACTGGACCTCGTTTAGTCGAAACCTGACTTCTGCGCAAGCGGCAACCTTGGCGGCGGTCCTTGCCGGCGAGCGGGTGGAAGAGGAATTGGCACGGATTGCCAAGGCCAATTCCTTGATGCCACAAGTGCTGCTGGATTCGATCAACGAGTTGGCTCTGGATACGCTGGGAGACATCCTGATCCTATCAGATGAAAACCAGCCCCGATTCGACCAGGCCAGCCGCAGCGAAGTTGCCCGCCTGCTTGCTATGATTTAAGTATGGCTGAAGTAAAGATACCCCGTCGCCTCTCCACCGCAATTCTCAATTCGTTGTCCGCCGGCGTTGTTCCCCGCGTGGGATTGGAATACATTGCCGTCGGCCGCAAAGACGAGATCGCCGCACTGCTGTCCGACCTGGAGAATATCGCCAGCGGTGGGGCAGCCTTCCGTTTTTTGATCGGACGCTATGGCTCAGGTAAAAGCTTTATGCTCCAGCTTTTACGAAACTATGCTTTGGAACGGAACTTCGTCGTGGCTGATGTGGACCTCTCGCCCGAACGGCGGCTGTGGGGATCGGGCGGCGAAGGTTTGGCTACCTATCGCGAAGCCATGCACAATCTGGCCACTAAGACCCGGCCGGACGGCGGAGCGCTGGCGGCGGTGTTGGAGCGCTGGATTTCCGATGTTTCCGCCCTGGTGCAGCGGGAAAGCAGCCTAGACCCAGCCAGCCCTGAGTTCGGCAGCAAAGTAAACAACCGCATCCTGGAGCTGGCCAGCTCGATGGAAGGGCTGGTGCACGGTTTCGACTTCGCCACGGTCCTCTCTTCTTACTGGCGTGGCCACCAGGAAGGCAACGACGAGAAAAAAGACGCCGCTTTGCGCTGGTTGCGCGGGGAATTCACCACCAAGACCGAGGCCCGTCAGGCTCTGGGGGTACGGGTGATCGTCGATGATGACAGTTGGTACGATACCCTCAAGCTGCTGGCCAATTTTGTGACCTCCGTCGGCTACCAGGGCCTTCTGTTTCTACTGGATGAAGCGGCTAATCTCTACAAGATTGCTCATACCATCTCTCGGGCTAACAATTACGAAAAATTGCTGACTCTGTTCAACGACACCCTGCAAGGCAAAGCCGAGCACCTCGGCATCCTCGTCAGTGGTACGTCTCAATTCCTGGAAGACCCCCGCCGTGGCTTGTACTCGTACGAAGCGTTGCGAACCCGCCTGCAGGAGAGCCGATTCCGCCAGGATGGCCTGAAGGACACTTCCGGGCCCATCCTCCGTTTGCAGGTGCTGTCCCACGAAGAAATCTTTGTATTGTTGACGCGACTGAGCGATATTTACAGCATTCACCATGGCTTGCCTGCCAGTCTTTCTACCCCCCAGATTCAGATGTTCATGCAGGAAGTGGTGAACCGTCTGGGCGCTCAGGAGTTGCTCACGCCGCGCGAAGTCGTGCGCGATTTCCTGGCTGTGCTCGATCTGCTTCGGCAAAATCCGCAGATCACCTTTGAGCAATTGGTACAAGGCGCGGATTTCAAGCCAACCACGCAAGGCCAAGATCCCGAACAGGAACCTTCCACCCAGTTTGCGGAGTTCAAATTGTGATCGACAAAGACCACCCCTTCTTCAAGCTAGCTCCCTTCATCCAGGAATTCATCTACAGCCGCGGGTGGACGGAGCTGCGGGCGGTTCAGGTGGAAGCTTGCCGGGTGATCTTTGGAACCGACGCCCACCTGCTCTTGGCGACTGGAACGGCATCCGGCAAGACTGAAGCGGCATTCCTGCCCATCCTGACCTTGATGGATCAAGATCCCCCCGATTCCTTGGGTGTGCTCTATATCGGTCCCACCAAAGCCTTGATCAATGATCAATTCCTGCGCTTAAACGACCTGCTGAAAGAAGCGAACTTCCCCGCCTGGCACTGGCATGGTGACGTGGCGCAAAGCGAAAAGAATCGCCTGGCCAAGCATCCGCGCGGTGTGTTGCAGATCACGCCGGAATCGTTGGAATCGCTCCTGATGAACAAGAAAACGGAGCTGGTGAAGTTGTTTGGCGACTTGCGATTCGTGGTGGTCGACGAAGTGCATGTCTTCATGAATTCGGATCGTGGCCGGCAAGTGCTTTGCCAACTGGAGCGCTTGCGCAAGTATTTGAAAGCGGAACCCCGCCGGATTGGTCTCTCTGCCACCCTGGGCAACTACCAGACGGCCGAGGACTGGCTGCGTGCCGGCACGGAACGGGCCGTCATCACGCCGCAAGTCAAAGCCAGCGAGCACAAGATCCGGTTAGCTGCAGAGCACTTCTTCTTACCCACTCTTGCCGGGCAAAAACCGGAAAGCAAGCATGCCGCGGAGGTCGCGGATATCAGCCTGCGGCAGCATGTCCTGGCCATGAACGCGACCAATCCCTACTATGAATACATCTTCGACGCCACCCGAGACCGCAAAGCATTGATCTTTTCCAACTCGAAGGAAGAAGCGGAATCGATGCTGGCTTCACTACGAATGGTGGCGGAGAAACACAACGCGCCGGACATTTACCACATGCACCATGGCAGCATCTCCGCGCCGCTGCGGGAGGCTGCGGAGGAGTGCATGCGAGATCCCTATGCGCCTACCGTGATTGCAGCGACGGTCACACTGGAACTGGGGATCGACATCGGCCAACTGGAGCGAGTGGTGCAACTGAACGCGCCTTACTCTATTTCCTCTTTCCTGCAGCGCCTGGGACGTTCTGGCCGGCGCGGGAATCCCGCCGAGCTGTGGATGGTAGTAGGGGAAGAAGAACCGTTGGGCACCGAGCTATTGCCCGATCAGATCCCCTGGCAGCTGCTGCAGGGCATTGCCATCATCCAACTCTATCTAGAAGAGCGCTGGATCGAACCGATGTGGGACATCAAGTACCCCTTCTCTCTTCTCTACCACCAGACGATGAGCATTCTGGCTTCTATGGGCGAGATGAAACCGGCCAAGCTAGCGGAAAGGGTTCTTCCGTTACCTCCTTTCCATCATGTCTCGCAAGACGACTACCTGACCCTGCTGCGTCATTTGTTGACCCTTGGGCATCTGCAAAAGACGGAAGAGGACGGTCTGATTATCGGTCTGGTCGGAGAGACAATTACGAACAACTTCCGCTTCTACGCGGTGTTTATGGACGACGAAGAGTATTCCGTGAAGGAAGAATCGCGGGAGATCGGCAGCATTGCCTATCCGCCCCCGCCGGGAGAACGTTTCGGCTTGGCCGGGCGGACCTGGGAGGTGCTAGAAGTCGACCTCAAGCGAAAGTACGTCTTCGTGAAAGGTGTCAAGGGGAAGGCTCTGGTTGCTTGGCCGGGCCCCTACGGCATCATCCACACGCGGATCAAGCAACGCATGCGCCAAGTCCTGTTCGAGGACGCCGAATATCCGTATCTTCAGCCACACGCCAGAAAACGGCTGATAGAGGCCCGCTGCCTGGCCCGCGGTGCCGGCTTAGACACAAACACTATCCTGCCCCAAGGCGGTCAGACCTATGTCATCTTTCCCTGGATGGGCACGCGCTCCTATCGCACCTTAAAACGCGTGCTGCGGCATTTGTGCGGGGAAGAGCTGGGGATCAAGAGCATCGAAGGGATGCCCTCTAATTACCTGGTGATCAAGATGGAAAAGGGCGGGCCGGAAGAGTTGCGGGCGAAACTGATGAACCTAGGCCGACAAGGGATCGCACCGGAGGAGTTGTTGGGGCCAACCGAGGCTCCCCCCATGCAAAAGTTCGACAAATTCGTCCCGGCAAGCCTGCTCAAAAAAGCCTTCGCTTACGATCAATTGGACGTGGAGGAATTTCAACAACTGATTCGCGGCTGGTAATCCATCCTGTAAATTGGGCTAAGACTTTAGCTGTTCTTGCTCTGAGCTCCACGTTGCATACCGCCGGTCGAGGTGGGGTCTATCCATCCCAGGTTTAGCGGGAAGCCTGCGAATTTCCCTTGGTTTCCTCCACTTGTTGCGCGATTTGCGCCCACCGCGCCAGTTGGTTCTCCAATTCCGTCTCGAGTTCGCGCAAGCGTTTCAACTTGGCCGGATACGCCACTGTGTTGGCATGTAAGGCCGGATCGAGGATAGCAGCGGTTAGTTCCGCCTTCTCCTGTTCCAGCCGACCGATGCAAGTCTCCAATGCCTCTTGCTCGGACAGAAGCGGACGCAAAATTCGGCTGCGTTCCTGCAATTCCTGCGCGCGCAACCGTCGCTCCATTTTCCGCTTGGGACCATTTTCGTTGCTCCTGCGATCTGTCAGGTTCGGTGCGTCGGCCAAGAAGACTTTGGCCTCCCGCTCTTTCTTCCATCGATAGTAATCGTAGTTTCCTTCGTAGCGGGCCAGTTTCCCCGATTGGATTTCCAGCACGCAATTGGCCACGGTATTAATCAGTTGCCGATCATGACTGATCATGATCAGCGTGCCGCCAAACTGCGAAAGCACATCGGCCAACACCTGACGGGCGAAGATGTCAAGGTGATTGGTGGGCTCGTCCAACACCAGGAAGTTAGCCGGTCGGACCAACATCTTGGCCAGCGCGATTCGCGCTCGCTCCCCACCGCTTAAGACCTCGATCGACTTGAATACTTCCTCATCGGAGAACAGGAACATCCCGGCCAGATTACGTAATTCCTGTGGCAGGAAACCCGGAGCGGCATTGGCTAACTCTTCCCATACGGTCCGCTCCGGCTTCAGAACATCCAGTTGATGTTGCGCATAGTAATACAAAGAGACGTTCCCGCCGATTTTCCGTTCCCCTGCCTGGATCGGCTCCACCCCCGCCAGCACCTTGAGCAGGGTGGATTTTCCCGCTCCGTTGGGACCCACTATTGCGATTTTCTGTCCGCGTTCCAAGGAGAAATTCAAATCCCCAAAAACGGTATTTGTTCCATACCGTTTTACGACATGCGCAAGGGTGGCCACCTGCTGGTGAGAGCGGTTGGGTTGCGGCAGAC
>JAPLHX010000079.1 GCA_026389415.1 Coprothermobacterota bacterium
CACCAGGATGACAAAAACGAGTCAAAGGCCAGATTCTTCAGCAAAGGGCGCTTCAGAATGACAAGAGGAGGGCGACTCAGGGTGACAAAAAGTGGTCGGCTCAGGGTGACAAAAGAGGTTGTCATCCTGAGGCGCAGCCGAAGGATCTTGCCTGTGACCCTTCGCTTCGCTCAAGGGTAAACTCCGCTCTGAGGGATCTTGCAGTTGCCTTCAAAGACCAACGGCCAGACCCTTCGCAAAGACGGCTCAGGGTGACAAAAGGGCCAGACCCTTCGCAAAGACGGCTCAGGGTGACAAAAAGGAGCACCAGGATGACAAAAACGAGTCAAAGGCCAGATTCTTCAGCAAAGGGCGCTTCAGAATGACAAGAGGAGGGCGGCTCAGGGTGAAAAAGGGCGCACCAGGATGACAAATGCAAAAATGGGAAAGGCTACTTTTCTCAGGGGGACCCACAGCGGGAGCCAGCCAACCTGAGTGGTTTGGGCGCGGGCCTTTCGGCTTCCGCACTAGTTTCGTCGGCATTCGATGACCTCCCGCAGCAGTACCGAAGCCACCCGCCGGCATCACCGTTACCAGCTTTACGTAGGTTCGGCCGGGCGCGGGGATAGCGCTTTCCAGCGGGATCCCACCCAGGATGTTCGGCCTCGAGAGTCTGATGTGACAGCATTCACCCATCCCTTCCCCCGATCTTGGTTAAGCTAGGCCGGGAGGACGCTCATTTAGCCAGCGTGACTAGATCTTGGGAAGTTACGACCGCCAAATTCCCGGCCGCATAAACCACCAGATCCTGGTAGGCCTGCCAGATCTGCTCTTGTTCGGCGGCGCTGCGGGGGACGGATCCGTCGGGCGCGTTCAAGTCGTAAGGGGGTGATAAGGGTGTCTTCTGCCGGTCCGCGTAGTAGATGGCATCCCAGGAGGTCTCTCCCCGGCCGTAGAAGTTGTTCTCATGGATCAACACGGTCACAAAGGGGGCGCGGTCCGCCTGCCAGGTTGCCAGGCGTTCCTGTAGGTAGCTGGTGGGGTTGTACGCCGGTGAGTCCAGCCGATTCCACCAGAATTCCTCCGCCCCATCGCCGACGGACCAGCGGGTCACGCTGAAGTCGCTTGGACGCACCAACAAACCCGCCGTCCATTGGAACGGTTGCTCCAGGTCCGTGCCAGTCTCGTGATAGATCACGGTCGCCTGGGCTCCCATCTCAGCATAGATCGGCAGAGCCTGGGGACGGTAGCGGGTATTTAGCACGCTGACGGTGACCGGTGGGCGGCCAAAGACTTGTTGCACGTAAGCATAGCCACCCACTTGGTCTTTCTGCAGGCCCCCCGTCGCCAGATCCAAGCGGTAGGTTTCGTAGTCGCGCAGCGCATCCTGCAAGGCCTGTCCCGAAAGCGAGCGCAGGGGTTGATCAAAACCGGGCGCCAGGGGGTGCGGCGGGCGGGTGTGATAGGAGATGGTCATATCGCTGCTGCGCAACCGCTCGATCACATCGGGTCGCTGCTCCTGGTACGCACGGACCACCGGCTCGGTGAAATAGAAATCGCCCCGCACACTGTTTTGTTCGAACAGATCCACCAATCGGAGCAGCGTGTTGCCGCTTTCTTCCGG
Source organism: Coprothermobacterota bacterium (assembly GCA_026389415.1). Lineage (GTDB taxonomy): Bacteria > Caldisericota > JANLFM01 > JANLFM01 > JANLFM01 > JAPLHX01. Next base: position 1,604 of record JAPLHX010000079.1, read on the forward strand.
ATTGCAGAAGTCGTGCACGTTCACCACGAAGGAGATGAAGCCAGAGGGTGTGCTGCTGACGGAGGGAGTCGCGGTCGAAGTTGGGTGGGAAGATGTGCCGGTAGCAGACGTTTCCCACTGGCGATAGGCGTCCGCCATCTGGGAGAACGTGGCCCACTGGACCTGCCCGCCGGCAACCAGGGGATCGATTTGTTCCTGCAGGAAATGGTCCAGCACGGCGAAGGGTTGGGTCGGGTCGCCGCGGAATTCCCCGGGATGGATCGTGATATGGAACACGTTTACCCGGTCCGCTTGGGCTTGCTCCAGGGAACGCTGCAGGCTCTCCGCCAGGTACTGGAAATAAGCCTCGTTGCCCCCCGCGGCCAGTATCTGCTGCTTGCGGGCGAAGGCTTCTGGGTCGTAAGCCCCTTCCGGCAAAAAGACGATGGATCCTTGGGGGTCATCCGTGGCGAACCGAGACAAGTCGCTGCCATCGGGACCGCCCGCCGGACGCCAGGGATTGACGCCCACCACGGCGGCGTCCGTCTCTTGCAACCGCGGGTTCTTGTAGTCGCTCATCACGTCCAGGCCAGCCTGCTGTGCCGCTTCCAGGACGCCTGGATAGAGGTTTCCCCCGCTCCAATAGTGCACCGATTCAGCGCCGGCCTGTTTCAGCCAGTCGATCTCCTCGGCCATCACGGCGGCCCAGGTCTCCACCGGCAACGAATCGGCCTGGTTTCCCAGGTGGTTGTATTCGTGAAAATGCAAGGCGATCTGATGCCCACGGCTC
>JAPLHX010000012.1 GCA_026389415.1 Coprothermobacterota bacterium
TCCTGTGCTGCGCCCGATCCAATTGCGCTGCATCGTTTTTACCCGCTCCGGCCATTCCGTCAACTGATCCAGGTCGTCCAGCAAGCGGTCGGCGTAGGACGTGATCTTGAAGAACCACTGCTCCAGGTCCTTCTTTTGTACTGGAGTCTGGCAGCGCCAGCAGCCGCCCTCCTCCACCTGCTCGTTGGCCAGCACGGTCTGACAGTGGGGGCACCAGTTCACCGGCGCTTTCTTCTTGTAGGCCAGGCCGCGTTCCCAGAATCTTAGGAACAACCATTGGGTCCAGCGGTAGTATTCCGGCTGGCAGCTGGCGAAACGGCGGTCCCAGTCGTAGGAGATAGCCAGCATCTTCTGCTGCCGCTCGATGGCGGAAATCGCATCATAGGTCCAATGCGCGGGGTGCAGGCCACGCTCGATGGCGGCGTTCTCCGCCGGCATGCCGAAGGCGTCCCATCCCATCGGGTGCAGCACGTTGTAACCCTGCATTCGCAGGAAGCGGGCCATCACGTCGCCGATGGAGTAGGTCCGACCGTGCCCCATGTGCAAACCCCCACCGGAGGGATAGGGAAACATTACCAGGTTGTAGAACTTGGGTTTGCCTTCCCGCACGCCGTCTTCCAGCGTGGAGGGCTGGGTCGCCCATCGCTCCTGCCATTTTCCCTCGATGGTTGGTGCGTCGTATTTTTCCGTTGTCATCTTTATAAATCTCCTTTGGAAATGAAAAAATCCTTTGCGCCCCAGGGGCGAAAGGATCTCTCACGCGGTACCACCCTAGATTTATTTGGTGGAGCTGACGGGATTCGAACCCGTGGCCTCTTCCATGCCAAGGAAGCGCGCTCCCTCTGCGCCACAGCCCCACACCAAACCTCGTTTGCGCGTTAACGGGCGCCTCCGCGGCGAGCTACTCTGTTCACCCGCCGGGCTCCGGGACGAGTTCGGCTCTGCGCCTACTACTTCCCTTCTTCGCCGATATAGCACTCTATTATAGGGAGCAGGCCTGCAATGTCAAATGGAGAAGCAATCGGGATTCCGCGATTGGTGGTCAGAATGCAGCGGCCGTTGCTTTAAGAATCAATTCAGGAATGTCGGTGCATTGTTGACACCCTACGGATTGATAAGGCTCTTTTCATCTTCATAAACTAAAGGTCAGAATTACTATTACCATTGGTTTACAAAACGATGAAGGCCACTTTCAACTACTTTTTTCTTCTCTAAATCGTAGGATCTTGGTTTCCGCTCTGTACGCTGCACTCGGTACTCCGCACAGCTTTCCTTACTCGTCACCCATAACTCGAAAATCTAAATTTGTTTTTATTAGTTCCAGTCTTCTTCATCGGATCGGCTCTGGCGCTGCAGCATCCGTTGCAGTTCAATCTCCCCGATGTCGCCGGCTTCCAACAGAATCTGGCCGATCAAGCTGCGATCGCGGTCAGCCATTTCTTCCTGCCGGCGCACGGCACGTAGCACGGCATTCTCGTTAAGGTACCCCATCTCCATTCCGATTTCACCAAGCCGTTTGTGGAGCATTCCCATACTGACATCCTCCTTTTTTTCACCTGCATCGCTCCGCTGGCAAAACCGCTGCCTTACTTTAGCATAAAACGCACCGCGTGAAAGTCTCTTCCGTCTAACAGGAAATTGACAGAAGAAAGGTCAAGTAGCAGAATGGATCCGGCGTATGGAACCTAATGTAGAACCGAAACCACCCAAAGCCGCCAAGCGCGGACGGATTGGGCTGAAGTTCTTATCTATTTTGCTGATATTGGCGGGTGTTGTGCTGGTAATCATCCCTTTCTATCCCGCCATTCGTTACTACCTGTTCCCCCCGCAGCTCTCCTTGCAAGGGGAAGAGATCATCCGGCTTGTCCAAATTCCCCTGCCTCCCTCGCCCACTTCCACCGCGACCGGCACATCTTCCCCCACTCTGACAGCTTCCTCCACCACCACTCCCACTCCTTCCAGCGCAAAACCGGCCCTGCCGGAAGGGCCGATGATCATCATCCCTAAAATCGGATTGGAAGCACAAATCACCCTCACCCTGAGCTGGGAGGATTTGATGGCCGGTGTGGGCCACGACCCGTACACGGCGGCTCCGGGGGAAAACGGCGTCTGCCTGCTCTACGGCCATCGTTTCCTGAATTGGACCGATCCCTCCACCGGGTATTTCTACCTGCTGGACAAGCTGCAGCCGGGCGACCCGGTGATCCTTTATTTGGAAGGAAAGGCATTTCGCTACATCGCCAAGGAAACCAAAATCATCGAGCCCACCGACTTCTCCATTTACAACGATCGCAGTGTGCCTACAGCCGTTCTGGTGACCTGCACCCCACTTTGGACCGACCAGTACCGGCTGGTGGTATTCGCTGAGCTGGAACAAACGCAACCGACGCCTTAACATAGACACAGCTTCTAGGGTGGTGGGTTTAGTAAAATGACAGGCAAAATACCACGCGATTGGGACGTCGGGAACCAACTCAAACCCAGCGCAACCTGTCCATTCAGGAACAGATGCTGGCAGACGCCGTTGCGCTGTGTGCATTTCCTCCCACCAATCTTCTGGAAGGGCTAGAGATGGATCTCCGCATCAGCTCGATAATGAACAGTTTTCCAAGCGCTGCATGAGAGAATCGCTGCGGTGTTTGATCTTGTCATCATCCCAACACGGTCATCGGTGACCAGACCTTGCTGCTCTATGCGGAAATCCGTTTTACACAAGATATCGACAGTACGCTCGGCTAGACCACAGATGGTCGGGAATCCGTGCTTGCCATCATGGAAACGCCTCCCGTA
>JAPLHX010000218.1 GCA_026389415.1 Coprothermobacterota bacterium
GGCAACCATTGCCCATTTGGCAAAAGAATCTCGGCCCAATCGTGCGTCAGATCGCCGTGGGAGAATGAACCCGGAACATAGGTGAAACCCTCCAAAAACCGGGCTGGGATTCCTTGTGCACGACAAAGAGCAATGAACAGATCGGCGAATTCCGTGCAGTCCCCCTCTCCGGAACGAAATGCTTCCAAAGCACCCTTCTCGCTTGGGTTGTACCCGTTGTAGTTCAGATAGCTTCCAACAAAGTCGTAAATCCGGCGGGCAGCTTGCCGAGGATCGTCTTCTGAGCCCGCCAACTCGTTGGCTTTGTCCCGAATCTCGGATGAATCACTTTCTTCCCATTGTTCCGGCTGAGTGTACTGCTGGTACAGCACTGATGTCGTATCATAGCCTGTAAAGGAATCGAAGCCTTGGAGACGGGAAATAATAGGTCTAAGGCTGACAAGGTACTGCACGCTGACCGTTACCGTATGCCCGGTTGGAATCCCACCGAGCTCGAAACGGGCGAATCGATTCCCCACATTGTCAGAAAACGCTTCTTCTGCTGGAACACTGCTTTGCCATGATTCCACGATTTGATAAGGGGGAACACTCTGCAAGAGCGGTAAGGTAAATGTGACAGCCGTGACGTCCGGACCATCATTGTTTATCAGGGCTACACTATAGTTCAACGTATATTGCTGGGCAGGACCCAGCCAAGTCTCCTGATAAGTGCGTTCTGCACGCCAAACCGTCACCGATACTTGTGCGCGAGTGGCAGGCTGCTGAGGTTGAAAGCCTCCATTCCGCACCATGGGGATCTCGTCCGCCAAAAAGAGAGGAATGACGATAGCGGTCTCAATGGAACCAAATGACCACCGGGCCGGTGGAACATCGATGAAACTTGCTTCTAGCGGAAAAAACAGATCCTCTTGCCGGACCATGCGAACGAGCACGGCTACCATCTGCTCCTTGCTGACTGGGTCCTGCGGTCGAAATGTACCGTCAGGGAACCCCAGGATGATCCCCTCCCGGGCACAAGCTTCTATAAAAGGAAACGCCCAAAGGGTGGGGGGTACATCTGGAAACCGAGAGTCTGGTGAACTCTGCAAATCCAGGTTGAAGGCAAGGCAGGTTACTTTGGCGAATTCCGCTCGAGTGATGCCCTGCCCAGGGCGAAAACTATGATCAGGATATCCAGCAAGAATCCCCTTTTCACTGAGTGATTTTACGGCTTCATATTCCCAGGAATCCTGCACTACATCGGAGTAAGCACGCAGGTCGGAAGGAAGTACAGTTAGTGCTGTGATTAAAACGAGAATCGCGAGGAACCAATGCAGGCGCATGATTGATTTGACGGAAATCAACTCCTTACCCAGCGATTCCAAAGTTTGGACAAATCCCGCCAAGCGGCCTGTGCTTCAACCAGGTTCACTGCCTGAAAATGGATCAAGTCTCCCGGTTTGGTTTGGCCCAAGCGCCACAGATCCGCGCCGATCACACAGGCGATTTTAGCGTACCCCCCCGTGGTTTGCCGATCAGCCAGCAGAAGCAATGGTTGTCCTTCGCTTTGCACTTGGACTGCACCGGCAGGAACCCCATCGGTTAAAATGTCGGCAATCCCCTTGATCTGGATGGGTTGCCCTTCCAGTCGGTAGCCCATACGATCGGCCTGTGAAGTGATGGCATATTCGTTATCCAGGAAAGTGGCAATCCCCTTTTCGGTAAAGCATTCCTGCTGTGGTCCCAGTATGACCCTCGCTGTCAAGCAAGATTCGTAGCTGGGTATCCAGTCTGGAGAAAAAATGCCCAGTGCCGCTTCCTTCTCCTGACCGAATTGTGAACAGATCTCGTCACCTGTAACTGGCATTCGTCCATGAAGGCCGCCAAATTTGCCCGACAGATAGGTTGAACGACTGCCCAACACAAGTGGGACATCAATCCCGCCCGACATTGCAAGATAAAGGCGACAACCACGCTTGGCCCAACCAAGAGTCAACCGGTCCCCGGCCACGGCTTTGCACTGTTGCCAGAGGGGAAGTCCATGGTCATTCAACCGGGCACCCATGTCTGCCCCGGCTAAAGCAAAACTCCCGCCCTCCACAAACTCGTACGAGCCGCCAACCATGGTAAATTCCAGGACTGCCTCGCGAATGGAATTGCCACAAAGCGCATTGGCTGCACGCAAAGCATATTCGTCCATCGCTCCGGCCGGCGGCACTCCTTGATCTTGATAACCAAACCGGCCCCGGTCTTGGACGGATGTCAGCATTCCAGGCTGAAGGACGCGCAATTTAGTCATGGGAAATCCGGTCGATTCGGTAAGTTCCCTCGGTCACTTGCTGCTTGATTAAAGTGAATTCCATGTCGTCTACGGGACGAAAACGAACCCATACTCCCGGTTGGAGTAGAGCGGGGGGGTCGGCCTGCAAGTTAAAAAGAGAAATCGGGGTTTGTCCGATCAACCGCCATCCACCGGGGCTCTCACTGGGGTAGATACCGGTTTGGGTTCCGGCAATCCCCACAGAACCGCCCGGGATTTTCAGTCGCGGATTGGTTAAGCGAGGCATGGCGATTCGTTCATCCAGACTGCCGAGATAAGGGAAACCTGGTGTGAAGCCAATCAAATAAACCAAATAGTCGCGATTTGCGTGAAGTGCGACCACTTCTTCCGCTGTCAGTCCGGCATGATCAGCCACATCATCCAAATCGGGACCGAATTCACCACCGTAGATGGTTGGCAGCACGAACAATTCCTGTTTCCTTTCCAGTTCCTCCGTTTTTAGCGGCAATCGCCGGCGGATCTCCGCGGATAAAACTTCCGATGAAACAAACGAGGGATCATACTCCACCAATAACGAGGCATAAGAAGGAATGATGTCCAGGATACCGTTAATAGGAATCCGATGGAGCGACTGTCGCAATGCGCGAACGTTTGCAGATAGCTCTGGGGCGATATGCCGGCCAAATTCGACCAACAGCGCCTGATCTCCAGCTGGAAGGATCCGGACTTCCTGCATTAAACCGCCTGCAGAACAATCCCCTCTTCCACCATTGCTTGGTGTACGGCCTGGGCAATTGCACAAGCGTTCGGATTGTCTCCATGGATGCACAAACTCTGAAACGAGAGAGGGACCTGTTCGCCCGTCACTGCCTGCACAAACCCGAAACGAACCATCTGGACTGCTCGAACTGCCACGACCTGCGGGTCGCGGAGTATTGCCCCGGGTTGGCTACGAGGAATCAAGTTCCCTTCCTTATCATAGCCTCGATCGGCAAAAGCTTCCTTGATGGTGGATATTCCCAAAGCTTGGCCTTCTTCCACCATTTGTGAACCAGCCGGGGCCATCAGTAACAAGTGCGGATCGAAAACCGATACAGCCTCAGCGATTGCCCTGGCCAGATTCCGATCACGAGCTGCCATGGTGTAGAGGGCACCATGCGGTTTGACGTGATGCAACGTTGCTCCAGCGGATCGAACAAATGCTGCCAATGCTCCGATTTGATAGAGCAGAAATGCTTTCACTTCCATGGGTGCAAGAACCATGTTACGACGGCCGAAACCTTGCAGATCAGGAAATCCAGGGTGAGCACCAATCGCTATTCCTCTTTGCTGGGCTAGGCCAACGGTTCGTTCCATCACGATGGGGTCTCCAGCGTGTAAGCCGCAGGCAATGTTGGCGGATGTAATCCATTGCAGCAATTCCGAATCCTGGCCGATGTTGTAAGCGCCGAAACTTTCTCCTAGATCTGCATTTAGATCCATCGTGTACATAATACCCTCCTAATTTCAATGTAGCAGAAGCGAATGCGGAAAACATCGGAAGCTTTCATTTTTCGTGAAACAAATTTGTCCAGTGTCATACTGACTATCGATCTGCTATAAACCTAGAAAAGCAGTATCGTGGTTGTCAGAATCAGGGCCGGAAAATCGGAAGAGGAGGAGTATGCGAATGGTGGATCAACGGAAAATCGAACGGGGTGAAGCCCAATCAGTGCGAGTGGAATGCCAGATGGGAGCGGGTGAATTGCATATCAAAAGTGGAGCTCAAGCCCTGCTGGAAGCGGAATTCGATTATTCTCAAACGTCCTGGCAACCGATCGTAAAATACAGTATTGCAGACGATAGAGGTGACTTGTCCATTCGCCAACCAAAAAGTATTCAAGGCGTGTTTCATCGTTATCGTTGGGACATCCGCTTAGGCGGGAGTATACCCATGGACCTGCATGTCCAACTCGGTGCAGGCAAAGGGGAATGCTCCTTGGGTGGCCTAGATCTAACAAAACTAGTGATAGAAATGGGTGCAGGAGATTTTCGCCTGGACCTAGGGGGTTCCTGGCAGAGGGATCTAGACGTTCGCATCTCTTCCGGTGTAGGCCGCCTGGTGGTCCTCTACCCTACGGAAACGGGGGCCAAGATTGATGTAGGTCCAGGTTCAAGCGTAGTGAATGCCAGCGGACTGAAAGTAGAAGGCCGTCACTATCAGAACGAGGCTTATAGCAAAACACCGGCAACCGTCCGCATCGACATTTCAAAAGGCATTGGCGAAATTAACCTTCGACCTGCTCGTTAACTTGTAGTCTGTACGAGATACGCCCGGGCAACTTGAGCTGCCAGCCGAGCATTGGATTCCGCTAATGCAATGTTGGTTTCCACCGTCTTCCCACCGGAAGCTTTCTCCAGGAAGGAAAGCAAAAATGGGGTGAGTTGCCTCCCCTTGACCCCTGTTTTTTCCGCAGCCAGTACCGCCCGCTGGATCAGTTCCTCGACGTAGAGGGGCGCAAGTTCCTTGTCTTGGGGTGGTGGATTCGCCAACAGAATTCCACTGTTTGAACACAATTCCTGCCAAGTGGCACTCATAATCCGAGCAACTTCCCCCGCGGTTTGAATGGCTGTCACCTTCAGACCGGAGGTATGAGTATAAAATGCGGGAAACTCGGAGGTCTGGAAACCAAGCACTAATACGCTCAGAGTTTCTAGCAACTCCAGCGTACGGGGAAGATCAAGGACAGCCTTTGCCCCTGCAGAAACTAACAAAATGGGTGTACGAGACAGAGTAATTAGGTCCGTTGAAATATCGAATGTCTCCTCTACCTGACGATGCACGCCGCCAATCCCACCGGTAGCGAGCACGCGGATTCCAGCCTGATAGGCAATACGCAGGGTGGCGGAAACCGTGGTCCCTCCGGAAGCTCCAACCGCGACGGCCCAGGGAATTGTGTGTGCCTGCAGTTTTTCCGCCTTGGTTTGGGCCAGTTGCTCCAGCTCGGCATGGCTGAAACCAACCTTTATTGTCCCCGCCAAAACACCGATTGTAGCTGGAACCGCACCTTCGCGGCGAATGGCTTCCTCCATGACCCGGGCAGTCTCTAGGTTAGAGGGATAGGGAAGGCCGTGTGTTAAAATAGTGGTTTCCAGGGCGACAACCGCCTTTTTTTCCTTCAGTGCTCTTGCTACCTCCGGATGAAAATCTAACATCCGACTCACCTCCTTTGATCCATAATCAGTCGTTGGTGAAGAACTCTATCCATTTTTCCGATAGATGAACGTACGCTCAAGTGCCATCCACATTAAGTGCACGAGCCCAGTCTCCCTCTGGTTGTCCCCCGTAATGGCTTACCACATACGCTCCCAACCGATTGGCTTTTCGCAGCGAAGAAGGTATATCGCCAGTACGCAAGAATTCCACAAGGAAAGCCGCATCGAAAGCATCCCCGGCCCCCGTGCTGTCAACAACTGGAGCTGGTTGCGAGGGAACATGCCATTCGCCTAAACGAGAGAAAACGGTTGATCCGTTCAGACCCTGCTTTAGTACGACTATTTTGCTATGCTGCAGTAATGTTTTTGTATCCGCTAGTGCCAATTTTCTAGCCTCATCTTCGTTGAGAAGCAGAAAGTCAACCGGGCAAATTCTTTCCAGGAGCTCTTGCGGTCCGTATCCCTCGATCAAATGAAACGAAGCAGGGTCAAAAGCTATTGGCACCTTGCGAATCCTGGCTTCCTCCAATATGCGCTGAATGAACGGAAGAGAAGATAGCGTAAACAAGCTGTAGCCGGTAAAAAAGAATAAATCACGCCCATCGAGACACGTTGGTTCGAAATCGCCCAGGCTGAACGCCAGAGAGGTTGGCTTATCCATCACAAAGGCGCGCTCTCCCTGGAGAGAAACGACGGCGCCAATTCGGGCTGTACCGGCACCTGCCACAATTTGGAGATGGAGACCCACCTTTTTCCGCGCGAGATGTTCTTCCATCATTTTCCCAAGCAAGTCATCGCCAATTTTCCCTTGGAGAAGTACTTCTGCTTCCAAGCAAGCAACCCAGACTGCAAAGTTGGCAGCAGAACCGCCAGGCGTAAACTCGGCTATTCCAGGGACATCAGATCCAAATACAAGCGGTTCTTCGGGTCGGAGGAGGACATCCCAGGCGATATCCCCTAAAGCGAAAATCCTTGGAAAGATGCGGTCCATCGCTGGTTCGCTAGCTGCTGTTAGCCAAGCGACGCCAAGTTTCAAACACTGTATCCGCGTGGCCGGAGACCTTTACCTTGCGCCATTGCTTCCGCAAGAACAGTGCCACCCAGCGTCCGCGGAAATCAGATAATGAAACGATTTTCCTGCCTAATTCCACCAAGGAAAAATCTGGGGTTTTTTCAAAAAACCTGATCAGCATGAACCCTCCTATCATTCTATTGTCGCCGCTTTTCCCCGGTGGCGTAAACAAATGCTTATATCGGTCTCTTCCCTTTGCATACAGGGTTCCCGCTGCGAAAAACCTCGCTCCGGAATACAACTCCTGTTTTATTCCCGCCGATTCTCTTTCCGCGAGCAAATGCAAATCCTGTGTGCGTTACAATAGCGGTAAGCATCAGCAGATGAAGTGGGCAAAAAGTCAAGCACCCCAATTCGCTGCCGAATCGGAAACCGTTGAAAAACATCCGCCTTTGTCGGATTCAATTGGAAAGGTTTCTCCAGATGAGCCATATCTTGAAAAGCCGCACTCGAAGCTGCAAGAAAGCACCTTATTTTCTTTACGGCACCCTATTGACAACCCCTGTTCTTTCTTTTATCCTTTCACCAAGGTTATACCAATAGCCTGTCTTCCCACCTCCCCGATGGCAGGGGTTGCCGCCCGGCAGCCCCTGTTTTTTATCTTAATTCCTCCACTACTTGGCTTAAGGAAACCCGAGCTTGGGCGAATTTCCGCTCCAGGGCCATCACCTCGCGCAACGGGAAATAGCAATGTCCCGCGCGAGATAATATCAACAGGCGACCAACGCGTGCAGCATACCGATGTTGCCCCAGAGCAATTACGTACACTGCGTGCATTGGCGCATTCCAACGGATGGCTAGTTGCTGTGGGGAAAGATAGGTTTCGTTTCTATTCTCCATCAGACCTCAGGAAAGGTGAAGAGAAACACCTTTTCAATCCGCAACCCCCGGCGGTCGGGGATCGGGAATGCATGAAGGTGCAGTCCACCAATGTACTCTTTTTGCGGAAACGGTGATGTGAAAGAGAGATCAAGGAATTCCTGCTCTGTTGGTGTGAGCTTCTGCCGCTTTGTTCCAGGCGAAAATGCCCGCCATCTGCCATTACCTGACACCGTCAGAATGCACGGTTTGGGGCACAGAAGCAGCATCTTGAGCGCGCAGGTATCGAAAGTAGCCGAGGAAAATGCCCGTGCGACAGCGAATAAATCAAAACCATCGCGGGCCATCACCTCTTCAACCCAGGCAGTAGGCAAAAGAAGCTCAGCGGCAGCGCGATTGATCTGCCAATGGGGTCCCTCAATGCCTCGTCGCATCGCGAGGAATTCCACGCATTCGTGAGCCAAATCGAATGGCACCCGTTGGTGGGGAAGAAGTGGGGAAAGCCGAATCCTCCATCCTCCATTACCTTTAGGATCCGGAAACAGGTAAGTTTTGCGGTCCGCAGCTTGTTTATAATCCCAGAAAATACTCAACCCTAAATACTCTAGTACATGCTCTAAGATGACGGGTGGACCGGTGATCCCCGCCTCTTTCAATATCTGAAGAATGACCCGCTCCAATTCGGTAGAGCGGGTCATGGGTCCCATCATGTCGGTGTTCGAACGAAGAGTTCTAGTTTGGTCGATCCAAGTTCCGCAAGAAAAACAGCAGACCCAAGTAACCTTGTTTGTCGACTGCACCTGCACGGAAGCGAACTTGTGCCAACCGTTTGATGTCAAAATCGGTGATATCGAATGTGCTTCTCATCTTCTTATCCAGCGACAATTCACGTAAAGCTGGTTCCAAAAGATTAAGATCGACTTTTTGTTCCGTCTGGTCTAGAAAGATCGGTTCCTTCGGGTCGACAAGGTAGGAGAGAGAATAGTCAAAAGTCTCTCCAAAACGTTGTAGAAACTTGAGCGAAGGCTTTAGTGCTCCCTGTTCAATTCGGGAAACCGTGGATGGTGTATAACCCAGCATCTGGGCCAACTTGCCTTGAGATAACCTTTTGCTTTTTCTAATTTCCCGGATTTTTTCTCGCGCTGTCTTCATCACCAATACTCCTTTCGAGAATAGTATAGTACGGCTTATGCTGAATTGTCAATATAGTTTGCAAAAAAAACATCTGTATGACTGAAACTCAATCGTAAAAAGACAAATCCAGTAATCCATGTCCGGAAAGACAGAACAAGATTGTTTCCTGTTTGCCTGCCAATTGAGCCGTGTAAATCTCCCGTAACGCACAGGCGATGGCATGGGCAGATTCCGGGGCCGGTACGATCCCTTCGCTGGCCATGAACAGCCGCGCCGCCTGGCGGGCCTCGTCTTCTTCCACCGTCTGAGCCTCGATCCAACCGTGATGCAGCAGGGCGGAGACAATGGGGGAGGCGCCGTGGTAGCGCAGGCCCCCGGCATGTAGCACGGGCGGAATGAAATCGCGACCCAAGGTATACATCTTCAACAAGGGAGTGAACCCGGCGGTGTCCCCAGTGTCGTATTCGTAGCGTCCGGCCGTTAAGCTGGGACAGGAAGCCGGCTCGGCAGCGATCACCCGGACGGATTGGCCGCGGAACTTCTCCGCCAGGAAGGGGAAGGTGATCCCGCCAAAATTAGAGCCACCCCCATGGCAGGCAATCACCACGTCCGGGAAACGGTCCAGATCCGCCAAGGCCTGCTTGGCTTCCAGCCCGATCACCGTCTGGTGCATCAGGACGTGGTTCAGGACAGAACCCAGGGCATACTTGGTGCCGTTGCCGGCACGGGTGACCTCCAGGGCCTCGGAAATGGCAATGCCCAAGCTGCCGGGACAGTCCGGAGACGCCTCCCGAATTTGCCGACCGAAGGCGGTGCTGGCGCTGGGGCTGGCCTGCACCTTGGCACCGAAGGCCCGGATCAGGCGTAGCCGCTCGGGCTTCTGCTCGGCCGACACGCGGACCATGAACACCTCAATCGGCAAACCCAACAAGTATCCTGCCAGAGCTAGGGCGGATCCCCACTGCCCGGCTCCCGTTTCCGTGGCAAGCCGTTGGGTACCGGCTTGCACGTTGTAATAGACTTGGGCGAGGGCCGTGTTCAGTTTGTGGCTTCCTACCGGACTGGTCCCCTCGTACTTGTAGTAGATTTCCCCTCCGTAGTCTAGCTTTTGCTCCAAGCGTTTGGCGCGGCGTAGCGGCGTGGGACGCCAAAGCTGATAAAGATCTTGTACCACTTCCGGAATGTCGATCTCCCGATCTCGATTGAATTCCTGGGCCACGAGTTCGGGGGCAAAAAGGGCTTCCATCTCCTCCGCCGTTACGGGTTGGCGGGTGACCGGATGCAGCGGCGGATCCAAGGTGAAGGGCAGGTCCGCTTGAATGTTGTACCAGTATTTCGGTACGGTTGTGCCATTGCATTGTGGCATCGCGTTCTCCTTTTCTGAGTGAAATAAAAAAAACCTCGTTCGTCGGGACGAAGGAGGTCATTCTCCGCGGTGCCACCCGCATTCGCAATATTGCGCACTCATTCGCAATATTGCGCACTCATTTTCAGATACAGGATTGCTCCGATATCCTCCCCTTATAACGGAGGGTCATCCGGGTCCCCCTACTGGTTGCCTTTCGGGGTCCACCTCATGAGTCCATTCGGGACCGTTTCACCACTGGCTTGCACCAACCGCCAGCTCTCTGTAGATTTTCCGGTTCGTACTCGTCTCGTTCGTCGGCGTTAGATCAAAATGCTATGTGCTTGAGGATCGGATGTCAAGGAATCGATTTTCGGGATTTTAGACAGTGTGCAAATGATCATCGATAGCAGCTATGTTTTTTCGGAAAGAAGAAGGCCGATTCACTTTGAGCTTCAACCGCTTATTTCTAGTTCCCGTCTTTCAATTCCTGCTTCAACCACGCGTCTGCGGACCAGCATAAAGCCGGCAAGAATCAAAGTGTAGCAAGGCAGGAACCAGGATCTGTACAACAAGAGAGGTTGAGCCACCGACAGGCCTGCTGCAGCTAGTAAAAGAGATGCACCTGCTGCTAAGGCTAGTGATTGGGTGAATGGGAGAATGCTCCAGGAGGCCAATAATGGAATCCAAATCAAGTCTCGGAGGGCCAGACAACCGACTAGGACCAGGCAAACGATAATCCAATTGATTCCCGGCACTGCAATCATTAGTACCAAGGAAATGACAATCCCCAGGAGCAACGCCATCCAACCGCTTTGTTTTTCGATTTGTGCGATCTGTTTCGAGTGTGTCACCATCATCAAACCACTAAGGATATTCTACACCTGCCGATGAATTCAGTGGGTTGAGCAAGAGCTGATTTCGTTGATTTGCTTCCCCTTCTCGTTCTGGGCGCGCCATATGCGCTCGGGTGTGATTGGCACTTCGGTCATACGGATACCGATCGCTGCGCTGACAACGTTGGCTGCTGCTGCGACCGGAGAAACCACCGGAGGTTCACCCACTCCCTTGGCTCCAAAAGGACCGTCACCAGCAGGGACATCCACCAATATTGTTTCCAGGTGGGGTAAATCTGCCGCGGTTGGCATCCGATAATCCAACAAGTTGGCGTTGAGCACCCGCCCGCCCTGATCGAATTGAACTTCTTCCGATAGAGCCGTCCTGATAGATTGACTCGCTGCACCCTGAATTTGTCCTTCCGCCGAAAGTGGATTGCTTGGGGTACCTGTATCCTGTGCCGTAACCAAACGCTCCAAACGAACAAAGCCGGTTTCTGGATCCACTGCCACTTGGGCAATGGTATCGGCGAAGACCGGCGCTCGCCCTTGTAGCAAAACGGAGCCTTGGCCAAATAGGGGACCGCCGGTACCTTCCTCGACACTGGCGCCGGATCGATACAGCGCGTCCAATGTCAGGGCTTTGTCCGGGTAAGCAACGATTCGAATACCATTCGTTACCCACTCCAATTCGTCAATGGGTACTTTTAACAGCTCAGAGGCTCGCTGGAATACCTTTCCTTTCAAATCAATGGTAGCTTTGTGCACGGCCCGGCCTACAGAATAGACCGTACAGCTTCCGCCAGAAACCGGGACGTATGGTGCAAGGTCAGTTGTAGCCCGGTTGTAGCGGATCCAATCCATGGAAACACCCAGTGTTTCCGCAGC
>JAPLHX010000120.1 GCA_026389415.1 Coprothermobacterota bacterium
GATCCTCGCCGTGCAGAGAGTCCAGCACGGACTGCAGCTCAGCGAGCACGTCCTGGTAACGCTCCTGCGGGATCCACCGACGATCCAGTTGCAGCCGGCAATTGCCGGCCACGGTGCTGGGTTGGGTGCCTCCCTGGATCCAGCCCCAGTTGAGCGTGGAGCAACCCAGAAGAGGATGGCGGCGGTCGATCAGACGAGGCAACAAATCCGTCTCCACTCGGTGCAAGAATTTGCCGGCCAAGCTGATGGCATTGATGCCTTCTTCCGCTCGTCCGCCGTGGACCGCTCGCCCCTGGAATGCAATCTCCAACCATTCCAAACCTCGATGCCCGAGACAGGGCTGCAAACCGGTTGGCTCACCCACGATTGCACCGTCGATCCGCCACTGTTTGCGCAGAAGGGCCCTGCAACCCGCGCTGCGGTCCTCCTCGTCGGTGACCCCGGCGAACAGTACTTTTCCCGCCAGATCGATCCGGGCCCGTTTCAAGCCGGCCAGAGCCACCATGGCGCAGGCCAACGAAGCCTTCATATCAACAGCGCCCCGACCCACCAACAGATCCCCTTCTTGCCGGGGAGCGAAAGGGTCCCCCTCGAAAAGGTCGGCCCGCACCGTATCGGTGTGGCCGCACCAGAGCAGAGTCGGACCTTTCCCGGCTCCCAGTTCGGCGTACACGTTGGGGCGGCCTTCTTCAACCTCCTCCAGCCGGCTGGCGATGCCCTCCCGCCGGAAGAAACGATCCATGGCAGCAGCGACTTCTTTCTCGCGAAAGGGAACGCCGGGATGGGAGGGAATCGCGATCAGTTCCTTGGCCAGGGAGAGGATCTCCTCCGCGACGATTGCCTTCGCTACCCGCTGCCGGGTTTCTCCGTTCATCGGGCCGCGGATGTTTGTTGCAAGAATTGGGCCTTGACCTCTTCCCGCAGCTTAGGGTCCAGTAAGAATGCCGCTCCCACTTCGGCCAGGATCCGGACCATCCGGCTCAGCGCTTCCTCGGCCCGGGGAGTGACAGTGGACCGGGCAAACTGACGGGAATGCAGTTCCACGCCCGCTGGCGCGGTTGCCAGGAATGCGTAGGCCGACGGCAGAAAGTGGCTGACCGACCCGAAATCGGAGGAACCAGGGAACTGATCCTCCGGCAGGATCGGGTCTATCTCCTGGCGGTGCATCGCCTGCTCAATTTGCTGGACGAGGGCCGGGTTGTTCCAGATCTCATCGCAAGGGAACGAGGCCGGCTCCACCTTCAAGCGGCAGCCACTGGCACGGGCGGCGCCACGGGCGCAACGCAACACGCGACGGGAGATCGATTCCAACTCCTTCCGGCTGGGAGCGCGGACCATGAACTCGGCCTGGGCGAACTCCGGAATCACGTTGGCGGCCAGCCCACCCTGGGTGATGATGCCGTGCACCCGGGTCGAAGACGGCAACTGCTGCCGGAGCGCGCTGATCCCGTGGAAGGTGAGCAAAACAGCGTCCAGGGCGTTGATGCCATGCTCCGGGTTGGACGCGGCGTGAGCACTTTTGCCCCGAAAGGAGAAGCGGAAGTGATCGCAGGCCAATGCGTTTCCCC
>JAPLHX010000003.1 GCA_026389415.1 Coprothermobacterota bacterium
AACTACAGCGCGGGTGGAGAGATGGATTATCTGCGCCGCCATGAAAAGGACTTCAAACAGCTCATGGTAACCGTAAACATCGACGACGTGGGTTTTATCCACGGGAAATCCGCCTATTCGTTCTACCAATTGCCGAAAGGAATCCGACGCCGGGCCAATGGCGCTTTCGGCTCGTTTGAAGGACTGGTGGCGGGAGAACCGTGGGCTCAAGGCGACCACATGATGTTCGTGCAGAAGGGAATCCCAGCCATGGCCATCACTTCAGAACGCTTCCCGGAATTGATGGCCACCGTCACCCACACGGCAAAAGATGTACCGGACCTGATCGATTGTACAAAACTGGTGGAGGTGGCCTCCGCACTAGAACGCTTTATTGTAAACTTCCGCTAGGGCCAGGCCACGGAACCAAGCGAAAGCGAACTCTGATGCCATTCGAAACCATGGACTACCCGCTGGGGATTGGTATACTTTCAAGCGATTCTCAACGGCTCAAGGAGGTTTTAACGATGAAGCTTCCGCGAATGATCTTACTTGCTCTGGTCCTAGTTTTGTTGTCTTGGTCGCTCACCAGTGCCGGCTCGGATCGAACCATCGAACTGACGATCGACTCCACTACCGCCCTGGTGGATGACGGATCGGTACAACTAGATGTAGCTCCGTTCATTAAAGATGGTCGAACATTTGTGCCATTGCGTTTTATCTCAGAGCAGTTTGGTGCGCTTGTAAGCTACACCACCAAGTCGGATGGATCGGTGGACAAGGTGGTGGTGAAAATGCCGGCTTCCGGCAGCACCTCGCCCGCCCCTACCCCGCCTTCAAGTCCCACACCTACCACCACGGCTGTGCTGAAGCGGATGGAGGTCGACGGAGTCGCCCTCTCTGTGTTAAGTGTCGCGACCACGACAAAACATGGGATGTGGGTCCCGGAGGGCGATGGCAATGTCTTTTTGGACGTGCAAGTGAGGTTTGAGAATCTGGCGCGCCAAGAAACCTACAGCGTGAATACCTTATATTTCTCCGTAAAAGACCGTAACGGAGATGTCTATGGCCATGTAATGCTTGGCGGCTTAGACCCGGACGTACCGTTGACCGACCTGGCCAAAGGCCAATCGGTAAGCGGGACTGTCAGTTTCGTAGTGCCGCAATCAGCCAGTGGTTTCACGCTGGTCTATTCACCTTTCCTGGGCCAGGGATTCGAGCTGGATTTGGGATTATAGGTTAGGGATGCGTCCCAGAGCACAGCATCTCCACTTTGGCTGAACTGGACCTTAGCCTTCCCGCTCTTTGGGCTCTCGTTTTTGCAAGGATTCCTGGAATTCTCGTTCGTGCCGGAGAGCTTCCTCCTTGTATTCCTGTTCCTTGCGCACTGCTTCCCTATTGTAATCTTCTTCTTTGCGCGCACGTTCCTGCATTTCCTGGATCCGCTCCTGCTCATGTTTGAGCATTGCCTCGATGTGCTCCTGTTCGTGTCTGAGTGCTTCCTTCTTGTATTCTTCTTCCTTACGATCGCGCTCTTTCACCCGTTCCTCTTCCGTCATGTGCGCACCTTTCTTTGAATCATCTTCCCATATATCTTCCCATATATTGAGATGTTCTTGCTGCTCGGAATCATCGGCGATACCGGAATATTCCATGGACTCATTCTGTCGCGAACCCTTCACGTACACCCTCGCCAAGGAAGGGACGGAGTTTCGAGTTTCGAGTTGACAACAAAGGCACCCTGATTCCATTCCTCAATCAAGGGAACCGTCATCTTCCTCCCTGTGCGATAATGCCTGACAGGAAGGAGACGAAAGATGCCACGACCGTTTCGGATTGAGTCTTTGCTTTCGGCGCGCTCGTTCCTCTCCCCCCAACTTGTGGGAGAGCGGATCTACTTTCTAAGCGATCTTTCCGGGCGCATCAGCCTATATGTAATGGATAAGGGAGGCAGTGTGCCTGAGCCGCTTCTGCCGCGGGACATCGCCCTGCAAAACCCATTCCACATGGGCGGCGAATCGTTCTATGTTTTTCCCAAATTAGGCAAGATCCTGGTGATGATCGACAAGGACGGCGACGAGAACTACCAGCCGATGTGGGTTT
>JAPLHX010000231.1 GCA_026389415.1 Coprothermobacterota bacterium
TTTCGTTTCGTTATTGATCGTCACCGGGTAGGCAAAAGGGTTGGCCCGATTGGTGGTGCCAAGGATTGTCCCGCCACGGGGAAGGATTCCGCGCACATCCTCCAATCCCAGCGAACGGGTCCTTTCCGGAAAGATCAATCCCTGGAATCCGTCTTCAATGCCGATTACCTGCCAACCGTATTGAAGGATGGCGGTTTTGACAACGGCGCGCAATACCGCGTTTAACCCCGGGCAATCACCACCTCCCGTCAAAACACCGATCCTTTTTGTGGCTGCCTTCATGACCGCCCGTTTTGGAAGATGTCCGTGGGATTGAGCATTGGCACAATCCGTTGAGGCTGAAAGATCAAATTGGCAATTTCTCCGGTTTGTCTGGTTCCGACGACATGACCTAATCCATTTGGCGATAGAAGGCGAAGCAACCGATCACCAGCAATGCCTGGATGACCAGTGTATACCAGGAAAAAAATCCGTCGAAAATGATTAAGAGTTCCGACGCTATTGCCAACAAGAGATAAAGCCACACAGCCCAACGCCGCATCCGCCAGAGACCGGCGATGGCCACCAAGATGATGGCCGCGATCACCATCACCAGCAGGTTCACCCAGTCCAGGGGAGGGATCCAACTCCGGATTGCGTCGTAAACCAACAGGGCAACTGCGGCTAGGGCAACTAGGCAAAGCAAAATAATGAAATTGGGGATTGGTTTTTTCACCTTTGTCTCCATGGGTTCCTCTTTCTGTTGCCTATTCGTCTTCTTCTTGCCGATCCAATTCCTGCCGGTGCAAGATCTTTTGCAGCTCCCACTCGCCCAGATCTCCTGAGTCCAGCAAGATCTGTCCGATCAACCTGCGGTTCTGTTCCCCCATTGCTTCCTGCCGGCGTACAGCTCGCATCAAGGCATCCTCGCTGAGGTAGCCGAGAGATACGGCAATTTCTCCAAAACGCCTTCTGCGCAGGCCCACAGGACCTCCAATTTCCGGTTCTGCGTTAGATCCCTCGCAACATGGCGATTCCAAGGAGAAGGATAATTAAGGGCATGATCCACGCGCCGCCCATCACTCCCAAAGTAGATAAGAGCAACAGCAAGCCGACGATCAAAATCACGACCGGGGCGATGTAGCGCTTGACATTCTTTTCTTTGCCGAAAATCTCCTTCATCAACATGACTGCTCCCGCCACGAGGATGATCGTAGGAAAGATCCAATTCCAGTTCGTGCCGAACCAACCGAACGATTGGATCAACAGGAGCAGACCGAGCAGGATCGTACCGATCGGCAACGACAGGTTTCGTTTCACCGCTACTTGTGTACTCATAGTTCCATGGTCCCCTTTCCAGTTTTCCCTGCCTGCAGGGATACGCCTATTCTATCACAGTAAATAGCCCGATTCGCCACCAGCAGCTTATGAAACGTCTCCTGGTTCCGTTGTCAGACCCGTCACCGTGGCCAGCTTGCCACGGAACTGGCTCATATAGAGGTTGTAGTAGAACCCTTTCTGCGCCATCAGGTCGGCATGGGCGCCGCGTTCGATGATTTCCCCCTTATTGACCACCAGGATCTGATCCGCGCCGCGGATGGTGGACAACCGGTGAGCGATGACGAAGCTTGTTTTACCCTGCGACAGGTGAAGCAGGCCCTCCTGAATCAGTTTTTCGGTACGGGTGTCCACATTGGAAGTTGCTTCGTCCAGGATCAGCAGATGGGGGTTAGCCACCATTGCCCGGGCGATGGTTAACATCTGGCGCTGACCCTGACTGATGTTCGCCCCACCATCCACCAACATTGTTTGATAGGCTTTTGGCTGATGCTGGACGAACTCGTCGGCGTTGGCTTGCTCAGACGCAGCTATGCATTCCTCATCAGTGGCGCCTTCTCGCGCATAACGGAGGTTCTCTAGGATTGTGTCGGAAAACAAGAATGGTTCCTGCAGTACCTGGGCGATCTGTCGGCGTAAGCTGTCCTGCTGCACGCTGTCGATAGCGGTATCGTCCACCCGGATCTGGCCGCGTTCCAGGTCATAGTACCGGGTTAGGATGTTGATGATGGTGGACTTGCCGGCACCGGTGGGCCCGCAAAGACCAAAGTACTGTCCCGGTAGGGCGGCAAAATCGTTGTCTCGCAGTACGGTACGGCCAGGAATATAGCTGAAGTCCACGTGATCGAAGACGACTCCTCCCTGGATGGTCGGCAGGGCCGGAGCATTTTCCCGGTCACGCACGGAAGCCTGCTCGTCCAGGATGGCAAAAACTCGGGTGGCCCCCGCCGCTGCACCAAGGATTTGGTTGTAGATACGGAAAATCTGGCTGAGGGGAGCCGTGAACTGCTGCGAGTAAGCCAACATGGAAACCAGGTCCCCCATCGGGATCTTGCCGCCGATCACCAGGGCGCCGCCGACGATGGTGATCACGATGAATTCCAGGTTGGAGAGAAGACCCGTAGCCGGACCGGAAAGAAGGGCGGTGAATTGGGCTCGGGTGGAAGTTTTATTCAGACGGTTGCTGATTTCGGCGAAGAAACGGGAGGTGGCATTCTGCTGACGATACGCAATCACCACTTTCTGACCCGCCAAACGTTCTTCGGCAAACCCGTACATCTCTGCTGTCTCGGATTGCATCCGTTCATAGGCCGGGCCGGCAATGCGGCTAATCAGCCAAGAAAGGAACAGAATGATGGGAACGATCAGAATCGCCACGAATGTCAGCTCGGGGCTGACAATAAGCATCGCTGCAAAAATGATGACGATAGTTAGCACGGATTGCAGTACTTGCATGATCCCGGCGCGGAAGAACAGCTCGATGATGTCGATGTCGTTAGTCACACGGCTCATCAGTTCGCCGATCGGCTGCCAGTCGAAGAAATTAAGAGAGAGGGTCTGGATGTGGGCAAATAGGTCTTTGCGCAGCCAAAGCAAGGCATCTTGCGCCATGTGAGCCAGGGTTCGCTGCGAGATGTAGCCCAGCAGCCAAATACAGCCGCCCGAGGCCAAGATCAGGAGCAGATAAATCCACAGGCTGTCAAGAGAGCCGCCGGGGTCACTAAGCACATTGAAAGATCCGCCTACCAGAGCCGGCAACACAGCGAGCATACAGGCATAGCCACCAGCATTCCTTGCCCGAGCTGGGAGTCATAAATCTCACGGTAAAGCGGGCTGGAGGCAAGCAGTTGCTCGTGGTTCCCCTCTGCCACCATGCGGCCATGCTCCAACAGTACGATCTTGTCTGCGGTGATCACCGTGCTGATCCGTTGGGCCACCAGCAACTGGGTAACCCCCCGCATCTGATCCTTGATCGCGTCCTGGATCCGGGCTTCGGTGGATACATCGCAGGCGCTGGTGGAATCGTCTAGGATTAGCACCTTCGGTTTCAAGGTGAGAGCCCTGGCGATGGAGAGACGCTGGCGTTGTCCGCCGGAGAAATTTGCGCCACGGCGTGCTACCCTGCCATCGTACTGCTCGGGGATGGCCTCGACGAAACCACTGGCATCGGCAGCGCGGGCATAGGTCAGTATTTCATCGTCGGTGGCCTCCGGCCGTCCGAACTTGATATTGTCTGCGATGGTTCCGGAGAAGAGGTTGGTTTCCTGCAGACAAATTCCCACCAACTTGCGCAAGTCATCCTGCGGGATATCCCGCAGATCCACCCCGTCCAGTGTGATTCGACCCGCAGTGACGTCGTAAAATCGTGGAATCAGGTTCACTAAGGAGGATTTTCCGGAACCGGTCGTTCCCAGGAAACCTATGGTTTGACCAGGTTCCACCAAAAGGTTTATTCCCTCCAATACGGTGCTGCTAGGTTTTCCGTCAGAACCCAGGTAACCAAAGCTGACATTCTCGAAGGCAATCCGACCTCGCAGGGTCTGCGGATCGAGCGAGCATGCATCGGGTCGATCCTGCACGTCTGCGATGTCGTCCAATACACGAAAGATGCGCTCGGTGGATGCACTGGCAGCCGTGATCATCGGCAGAGCCACCGCCAACATGACTAGCGGGCCAATACAGGCGATGAAGTACTGCGCAGCTGCCAGCACTTGACCCATTTGCAATCCACTGCCGGAAAAGATCTTGGTTCCACCAAAGTAGAGGATACCGTCGATACCGAGGAAAAGGGCGAACAACACAGTTGGGATCAACCAGGACAGGGTCAATTGGGGTATGATCGAGGCCTTGCGCAGATCTTTTGCGGCGGTGTCAAAGCGGCGGTTCTCAAACGGCTGGCGGACAAATGCTTTCACCACTCGCACTCCGGTCAATCCCTCTCGCAGGACCTGGTTCACCCGGTCCAGTTTCTTCTGACGGGAGATAAATGCTGGAGCCACCACTTTTACATAAACCGCCAACAGGACACCGATCACCACCAGCATCACCAGCATGATCCAGAACAGGCTGGGAGCTTGAGTAGCCACTAGAACCAATGCCGCCAAGAGCATGAACGGAGCCTGGAAGAGGGTAGTGATGGTTTGTAGTACGGCCATTTTCACGTTCTGCACGTCGGAGGTCAAGCGGACCAGCAAGTCGCTGGGCCGAAAACGATCGATATTGCCGAACGACATAGTCTGCACTTTGTCGAAAATACGTTTGCGCAAGTAATGGGCGGTCTGCTCGGAAAAGCGAACGCCGATCACTGTGCTCACAATGTCGAAAACAACACCTAGAAAAGCGGCCAGCAGCATCCAGCCGGCATAGAAGATGATCACTTGCATGTTCTTAGCCAGTACGCCATTGTTGATCAAATGGCCGTTGATTGTCGGCAACAGCAGTGTGGCAAAGACGGTCCCCAGGACCATCAGTTGCGAGAAGGCAAACCAACCCCAATAGGGTTTGAAAATGGCCAGCAATCGTTTGATCTGCTTCATAACTTGCCCTCCTTCAGGTATTCCGCGGAAGTCTGACCATGTTACCATGCTGCCGCAGGCTGGTTTCTTTAGCATAGCGAAAGCCAGGTGGTTTGGATCAGCCCTTGCGAACCATATCATTGTCTTCCGCTGGATGGAGTTGGAAGGAGTTTCAGTCAAACTCTTTCGCTGCTACAATATCCTGTTGCGATGAAATTCGAACTGCTCTCTGATTACCAACCCAGGGGTGACCAACCCCAGGCGATCGAAAAGCTGGCAGAAGGTGTGCTGCGTGGTGATCTCTACCAGACTCTCCTGGGAGTTACCGGGTCCGGCAAAACGTACACTATGGCCAACGTGATTGCCCGCGTGCAGCGTCCAACCCTGGTATTAGCTCACAACAAAACCCTTGCTGCCCAGCTCTATTCCGAGTTCAAGGCGCTGTTTCCACATAACGCGGTGGGATACTTCGTTTCCTACTACGATTACTATCAGCCTGAAGCCTATCTCCCTCAAACCGATCTCTATATCGAGAAGGAAGCGACCATCAACGATGATTTGGACCGCTTGCGCTATTTGGCCGCTCAATCTCTGATCGAACGGCGAGATGTGGTCGTGGTGGCATCGGTTTCTTGCATCTATACCATGGATGCGCCGGAGAGTTTCCTGGAAGAGGGGTTAAACCTCCGCCAAGAGCAGAACTTCGGCCGGGATGCGTTTCTTCGCAAGCTGATTGAGCTTCATTATGAGCGGAACGACATTGATTTCACCCGTGGGCGCTTCCGGGTGCGCGGTGAGTCCGTGGAGGTGTACCCTGCCGGTTCACACCAGGTGGCCGTACGAATCCAATTCGATGAAGATACCGTGGAACGAATAACCGAGTTTGACCCATTGCAGGGGAAGGTCCTTCGGTCATTGGAGTCGTTCCTGTTTTATCCGGCAAAACATTTCATGGTGGCACGGGAGAAATTGGAACTGGCCGTCACCTCAATCGAGCAGGAGCTGAGGGAAAGAGTAACCGTTTTGAAAGCGGAAGGTAAGATTCTGGAAGCCTATCGTCTGGAGCAACGCACAAAGTATGACCTGGAGATGCTACGGGAGTTTGGCGGGTGTCCCGGGATTGAAAACTACTCGCGCCACTTGGCTAACCGTCCCGCCGGTGTTCGGCCAACATGCCTGCTTGATTACTTTCCCAAGGATTACTTGGCCTTCCTCGATGAGTCCCACATGACCGTGCCGCAACTGGAAGGAATGTACGCAGGAGACCGATCCCGCAAGCAGGTTCTGATCGACTTCGGTTTCCGGTTGCCTTCTGCTTTGGACAATCGTCCGCTTAAGTTGAACGAAGCGTTGGAAGTGTTCCAGCAAGTGGTGTTTGTGTCCGCCACCCCGGCCGAATTCGAGCTGAAGCGCTCCGTGCAGGTCGTCGAGCAGTTGATTCGGCCCACCGGCCTGGTAGATCCCGAGATCGAGGTCCGACCGCTGGAGGGGGAAGTGGAAGACCTGATCGAGGAGATCCGAATCCGCGCCGAGCAGGGAGAGCGGGTTTTGGTCACTACCTTAACAAAGAGGATGTCAGAAGATTTGAGCGAGTACTTGACCGAACTGGGGATGAAAGTGGCTTACCTGCATTCAGAAATCGACACCATCAACAGGGTGGTGTTGCTCCGTGATTTGCGATTGGGAAAATACGATTGCCTGGTCGGTGTGAACTTATTGCGGGAAGGTCTAGATTTACCGGAGGTCTCTTTGGTGGCGATCCTGGATGCGGACCGGGAAGGATTCCTTCGCTCGCAGCGTGCTTTGATCCAGACTATCGGCCGTACGGCGCGCAATGTATCGGGTAAGGTGATTATGTACGCCGACAAAATCACCGAATCGATGCGCAAAGCGATCGAGGAAACCCGTCGCCGGCGCGATGTTCAGTTGATCTACAACCGGGAGCACAACATCCAACCGGAAACCATCCGCAAGGCGATTCGTGATCTACTGGAGGTCGCTACGGAGACTGACAGTCGGGAAGCCATAGCAAAGCGGGCCGAGTCCTTGCCCAGGGACCAACTGCAACTTATGGTCCTGCAACTGGAGGAAGAGATGCATGGCGCCGCAGAAACGCTGGAATTCGAACGCGCCGCCGAGATCCGCGACCGCATTCTGATCCTACGCAAGAAACTGGAGCCATGAGACAAAACATTTTCATCAAAGGTGCCCGCGAGCACAATTTGAAGAACATCGATTTAGAAATTCCCAGGGATCGACTGGTGGTGATCACCGGAATATCCGGTTCGGGAAAATCTTCCCTGGCTTTCGATACACTATACGCGGAAGGGCAACGTCGTTATGTGGAGTCGTTATCGGCCTATGCCAGGCAGTTCCTGGGTTTGATGCAAAAGCCGGATGTCGATTATATCGAAGGGCTCTCACCGGCCATTGCCATTGATCAAAGGAGCGCTTCTCACAACCCACGATCCACTGTTGGTACCATCACCGAGATCTACGACTACCTCCGCTTGTTGTATGCCCGTGTGGCCACGCCATACTGTCCGTCATGCGGACAACCCATCCGCCAGCAATCTGCGCAACAAATGGTGGATCTGCTAATGGGCTATCCAACTGGAACCAAAATCCAGATCCTAGCCCCGGTGATTCGCGGTAAAAAGGGTGAGTACAAAGGCTTGCTGGACGAGATCCGCAGGCAAGGTTTCGTGCGGGCTCGCATCGATGGGAAACTGGTGGAACTCAGCGAAGAAATCAACCTGGCCCGCTACGGTCAGCACCGGATCGAAGTACTAATCGACCGGCTGACCGTGAAGACGGGCATGTCCACCCGGCTGACCGATTCGATTGAAACGGCTCTCAAGCTGACTCATGGGACCGTATTGGCGATCCTAAACGACGAGGAGATGATGTTATCAGAGATGTACGCCTGCCCCAACTGCGGCACATCAATCACCGACGTCTCTCCTCGGCTTTTCTCCTTCAACAGCCCCTACGGAGCATGTTCGAATTGCGATGGTTTGGGCATCAAACAAGAGATCGATCCGGAGAAAATTATCCCCAACAAAGCTCTCTCCTTGGCGGAAGGGGCTGTGGATCCATGGAAAAGCACGGACAGCCAAACCTACCAAATTCTGAAAGGGATTGCAGAAGATGCGGGTTTCGACCCCACATTGCCTGTAAGCGAGTTGACCACCGAGGTAGTTGAAACGATCCTCTACGGATCCAAAGGACGTCGGATTCCCTTTCACTACACAGACACCCTGGGACGGGAACATGTCTACCAGATGCCGTTTGAGGGGGTGATCCCCAACCTGGAGCGTCGGTATAAACAGACAGACAGCGATTATATGCGGGAGGAGATTGAATCCTTCATGACAGCGGTACCCTGCCCAGCCTGCAATGGGCGCCGCTTGAAGCCGGAAGCCCTCTCCTTCCGCTTGGGTGGAATTAACATCGCTGAACTTACAGCCAAGGACATTGGTGCAACCGATGCATTCTTTTCGGGGTTAGTACTAACGGAAAAAGAGCAGATGATCGCTAACCAAATCCTGAAGGAGATCGCATCTCGCCTGCGTTTTCTTCTGGATGTGGGCTTGACTTACCTTAGTCTAG
>JAPLHX010000115.1 GCA_026389415.1 Coprothermobacterota bacterium
AAAACGGATAGTTTTTTCATGTTCACTCCTTCTTTTGTGCTTTCATTTTATAACAGTTTGGTGGTGATCAAAATTGCGTTTCCCGGACCGGGAATAGATCGACCAGATTGCAATTGGAACCGTCCTTCAAGTTGAGGGGGACGCCTTATTTTTTGGAGTATCAAAATCGTCGCAGATAGGATAGATAACCTAGCCCAGGGATCCCCTGCTGCTGCAAGTGCAAGGAAAAATGTAAAAAACTCTGTTAGGATTACAGGATCTGGAGTAAACGCTAATTTTAGAAGGGCAGCAATCAGCCATTGAATCCAACAAAAAGTAGTCTAGCCGATAGAGCAGGATAGTCCCGTGAATTGGCTGCAACGCCGCGATTTGATGATCGACCTCTATCTCAGGTTGGGTTACGAGTTGGTGGACGACCCGGATTACCGGGCCTTTAAGGGGAATCTAGACAGCCAGACGTTAGTGTTCGTCAACGATATCGAAGGTTCCGACTTGCCCAGCGACTTGGAAGACGGGGTGCGGGTTACCTATTTATTCAAGAAAGGGGCGGGCGATTGGCTGGAGAACCACGTGGAAACTTACCTTACATCCTACAGCTGGTTGAAAATGTTGCCGGCAGAACCGCTATCTCCGTTTGATCAAGGCAGATGGTTTTAGAGCGGACTAGAACGTCGGGTAGGGTGTTACAGCACTTGGAGCGAAGAGAAAAATGCCATGGAAATCGGAGTCCAGCTTATCATCCAAGGGGACGACGAAATAGGATCAAAGAAGGTTGGCTGTGATCGGTTAGGAGGTTGGTTTTGAGGGGTTTTCCTGAACTGGTGGGGTCTCGCTGCGCCGGCGAATTCGCTCCCGCCGAGGAGCGTCCAAAAGCATCTTCACTGGGATGAACAGGAACATCCCTGCGATGTACACCAACAGGAACCAAGGACGGTTCAGAAAAAAGGCCAATGTGAGGGTGAATCCCAATCCCACACCCGCACTGAGGTCGGGATGATGCATGAGGGCATAGAGCACCGCCCACAGAAACATACCGATGGAGGTTTCCAAGGGCAGCAAGACGAAGAACGCGCCGCAGGTGGTGGACAATCCCTGGCCTCCGGCAAACTTGGCAAATAAAGGAAAGTCATGTCCAAGCACAGTACAAACCCCGGCTGCCATTTGCCAACTGAGCGGATAGCCCAAGCTGGTGGTTAAGGCAACGGGTAATGCTCCCTTGGCAAAATCCACCAAGGCCACCAAGACGCCGGCGCGAGTGCCGAACGTGCGACTCGCGTTGCGCGCGCCCATGTTCCCATCGCCAGTTTGACGGACATCCACGCCTGCCAGACGACGTCCCATCGTCAAAGCGGTGGGAATGGAACCGATCATATAGGCGAATGTCAGCAGCAAGATGTTGAGAATCATGGTTTATCGCTTGGTCGGAGCATAACCGGGACTGGGATCAATCGGAAAGGCGTCCTTTCAAAGATTGGAAGGGGGCGAAGAGCTGCCCATTGCCAAAGCCCCATTCTGCTATACAATGAAAGCAGCGTGCGCGAGAGTTTTTCCTCGCGACAGACATTCGATAAGGAGGATACGATGGGAATATTCAACCGATTCACGGACATTCTGAAAGCCAACGTCAACGATCTGCTGGACAAGGCCGAAGACCCGGAAAAAATGCTGAAACAGATGGTCATCGAGATGGAAGAAGCAGTCAACGAAGCCACCATGGCCCTGGGGGACGCCATCGCCAACGAGAAATCCCTTGCTCACCAGATGGAAAAGAAAACGAAGGAGGCCGAGGAGTACCAACAGAAGGCGGTGGAGGCGGTAAAAATGGGCCGTGACGACCTGGCCAAACAAGCTCTGGAGCGGAAGGTGATGCTGCTGGAGGCGGCTAAGGATTTGGAAGGCCCGTTGATGGAAGCGCAGAAAAGTACCGCAGACCTCAAGCGGCAAGTAGACCAGTTGAAAGACAAACTGGAGGAAGCACGTATGCGACAGAGCACGCTGGTGGCTCGTGCCCAAGCGGCCAAGGCCAAGAAACGGATCGCCAAGAGCGTATCGGGTATTGGCAGCGACGGATTTGCCGGCTTCGAGAAATTCGAACAGAAGATCGAGAAAGAAGAGGCCGAGGCTGAGGCCTTCCAGCAAATCGCCGGTGAGGTTACTTCCACATTGGACCAGGAATTGGATAAACTCTCCACCAAATCGCAGGCCGATGACGAATTAGCTAAGCTGAAAGAATCCCTCAAGGGTTCTTAGAACACCCGAGAAAAGAGAGAGGCATCGTGTACATCGTCGGTATTATTCTGGTCGTGATTGCAGGAATCATGTTTTTCGCCCGCCGCTCGCAGCAGGGCAAATTAACCGAGGTGAAATTCCGCCAAACAACCTCAGCCGCAGAGCTGGACGATCTGGCCAAGGCCGTTCAATCCGGTACCGGCACTACCGGAGCCTTTCGTCGCGATGTGGAGCTGAAAGGGTCCATCCAATGCGACACACCGCTGATTTCGGAAGTAGCCAACCTACCCTGCGTCTATTATTCGATGTACGTGACGCGGGAGTACGATGAGCTGTACACCGAAACCAACCCGGACACCAAGCAACAGGAACGGAAAACGCGCCGCAAATCGGAAACGGTGGCCAGCAATACCCGCAGCACCGATTTCTGGGTGACCGACGCCAGCGGGCGGGTCCTGGTGAAACCGCAGGGAGCCAACGTGGAAGCCGAGCAGGTGGTTGACCGCTTCGAGCCGTGGAAGCCGACCATAGGCACT
This sequence comes from Coprothermobacterota bacterium, assembly GCA_026389415.1. Taxonomy (GTDB): domain Bacteria; phylum Caldisericota; class JANLFM01; order JANLFM01; family JANLFM01; genus JAPLHX01. Next base: position 2,766 of record JAPLHX010000115.1, read on the forward strand.
CAGCTCTCCGTGGGCAATTTCAGTTTTGACCTTGGTGCGTTCCTCAACTCTGTCAATACCGTGGGTTACCATTTCCACGAGAATATCCTTCCCCTAAATCGGGCCGTATATGTGCTGGGAGAAGCGTCTGATACCTCCGGGCAACTGGCCGTGGCGAAGTCGAAAGAAAAGGGGCCGTTCCTGATCTCGCTCAAATCCGAAGAGGAAATCGTAAAAGCGGCTAGCGGCGCGATCCAGTGGCTGATGTATGGCGCCATCGGGCTGGCCTTAGCCGGTGTGGCCCTGATCGTGATCGGCCTGATCCTGATCCGTTAGCGGGTTTACTATTCTATCTTCTGCGGAAGGCGAGGAATACTTCCACTAAGCTTCCTTTTGCAGTATAATAAGGCACTTTATGAACAATCGTGCATCAGTTGCTTCCAGCAGAATCCTGGGGCTCTATCGGCTGGCTATTGCTGAATTCTCCGCGATCACAGGTCTTTCCGGTTTGGCTCGGATGTCCAATGACCTGCTGAAAAAACCGCTGGAAGCGTTTGACCAAACGGTCGGTTGTTGGCTGCGCAACGTAACCTCCCGCATTTTTGATACGCTGATGCGTTCTGCATCCCTATTTGGCAACGCGCCGATCCTGGGCAGTGTTTCTTCGGGCTTAGCCGCTTATCTCTACATGATCAACGCCCGTTTGGAAGCAGTTTTTCTACTGCTAGCCGCTATGGGAAGCGCTTTGATCGGAAACGGATTGAAACCCTTCTTCCGACGAGAACGGCCCGCATTCCGCAAACCGGGGCGTTTCCTGGAAGCGAATGGGTACGGCTTCCCCAGCGGTCACGCGGCTTCGGCAGCCGGATTCTTCCTTTTCCTGGTTTTCCTTTGGTTCGAAAACGCCATGGATCCGCGCCTGGGAGCCATTGTGCTGGTGGCAGCCCTTTGCCTGATCCTTCTGGTGGGATGGAGCCGGATTTACCTGGGAGTGCACTACCCGTCAGACGTGCTGGTCGGCTTTGTTCTGGGCGGATTCTGGACGGGATTGGTCGTGCTGGTCTTCAAGCTGGTTTCCGTCTCACCCGCCTGACGCCATTCCTACCCGGAACTCTATTTGGGACCAAAAGCCCTAAGCCAGTCCTCTATCGCGCAGGGATCGGTTCGCAATCCTTGCTTTTTCCAAGAAATTCCCAATACGAGAACCGGCTGCTGATTTTGCGCATCACGGATCACGGAGTAACGGATCCTTCGTCTCGATCCGCAGCCAGACTTGCCGAGCTCGTGGACCGTCGAATTCTGCAAAGAAAATCCCCTGCCATCTACCTAGTTCCAGTTGGCCCTCGCACAGAAATACGGCAAGAGTGGTTCCAATCAGCGCGCTCTTGATGTGAGCGGCAGCATTGCCCTCGCTGTGCCGATAAGGCCCCTGTACCGGGATCATTCGCTCCAATTGGTCGAGTAAATCCTGCTTGACTGTGGGATCGTAGTTTTCGTTGATCAGCAATCCGGCGGTTGTATGCGGACAAAAGAGGGAGAGCGTTCCTTCCTGAACATTTGTTTTACAAATCCACGCTTGCACGGCACTCGTGAGGTCCACCAGTTCCTGCGGTTTCCGCGTCTGGAGTTCCAGCGTATGGCGGTTCCCGCTCACTTCCGGTAGCACCTCCGCCGCAAGGTGATCATTTCCACGCCGCGTTGGCGCAGTTGGGGAAGCACCGCACCCTGGGAAAGCGCCTCCAGCACGGCTGGTGGATTGGTCACGATGCTTGTAGCCACCACGTCCACGCCAAAATCAAACCAGACGGGACTAGGCGGTGCGGAAGGGCCGATCACGACCACCAGCGCCTTTTTCCGGCAGAGTGACAGCAATCCGTCCATGGTCCCGTTGAGGAGAGCAGAACCAGTGATACCCACTACGTCCGCCAAGGGAAGGATTTCCGTTGCGGTTTTCGCCGGCAAGTCGCCCCTCCCCGGTTCCAGCTCCAATACCCACAGTGTGCGAACCGCTTCCCGCAATGCCGGTACGAAGGGAAAATGCCCCACCAAGGCCACTCGCTTGCCCTTTCCTTCCGCCATCAGGATTTCGGCGGCATTGATGGATTCACAACGGTTCCGATCCACTTCTATCAAGGAATTGAGAGCGGCTAGACCGATGCTGCGCCGTAACAACTGCGGGGCATCCAACCAATTGCACAGCTCACCCGAGCTTTTCCCCGTCAAACTGCCGGCTTCTATTACGGGCGGATCCCCTTCGCGACGGGATGTCAGAGTGAGCGCCAGGCCGCAACCGCGGCTCCAGACACCTGTCCAGTAGGGACCCAGGCGCACCTCGCGCACTGGAGCATCCTGGTCTATGGAGTTACGGATTTCAAGCAGAATCGACTCTTTCTTTTTCACCAAGCGTCAGTATATCTGTTTTGACAGGAAGGCCAAAGCAAGGACAATAAAGAACATGAAGAAGCGAACACCCTTGCCCGCAGTCGTCTCTTTGTTCTTGCTTTTGGCCTTGCCGATTGGTTCCGCCTCCTGCACTCCCCAGGCCAGCCCGACACCGTCCGGTAGCTCCGCGATCACGGATGCCCTCAACCGGCCACTCTCCTTCACCAAACCACCGGAACGGATCGTGGTGGCCGGGAAAGGCGCCGGTTTGCTGATCGACGCCCTTTATCTGTTTCCGCAAGCGCCCTCCCGCCTGGTTACGCTCGTCAGCGGAGTGCAGAATTTCCAGGAGTTTCTGGGCCTGATGGACCCGGATCTAACGGATAAACTTGTTTTGGCGGGAGATGCCGGTCCCGAACAAATCGCCGCCGCCAAACCCGATGTGGTAGTGATGAAGAGTTATCTTTCCGGCGGGCTTGGCCAGTCGGTGGAGCGGCTGGGAATCCCGGTTGTGTATCTGGACCTGGAAACACCGGAGCAATATCTTCGAGACCTGCAAACACTGGGGGCGCTGTTTGGAGACCTCCAGCGGGCGGAAAGCCTCCGCACCCACTACCGCGAGCAACTGCAGACGG
>JAPLHX010000059.1 GCA_026389415.1 Coprothermobacterota bacterium
GCCCATCGTTTTCCTCCTGCTGCGTTTTCTGAATTATAGCTCCACCAATACACCCGATCTCTATACAGATCTAGGGGGCGGGATACCTGATCTGCACCTCTAACGGAGGCAGCCAATCCACCCGGCAGCCCAGGGTTTCGGCAATGAAACGCAACGGCAACATGGTCCGGCCAGGTGGCTGGATGAAGGGCTTGATTTCGGGGTTTTCCGGATCGATCGGGGTGTCCACTCCATTGACGGATTCCGTGCTCTTGCCGATCCAAAGCTCGACCACAATCCCTTGGAAGGTGATGGTTACCTTCTGCTCGGCATCCAACCAGTTTACCATTGCTCCCAGCTCCTGAGCCACGTAGCGGATCGGTAGAAATGTCCGGCCGCCGGCTATGACGGGCGCGGTATCCATCGTTTTTTGTGTACCATTGACCAGGTAAGTGATTTCTCCAATCAGAAATTGCAGCTTCCGGGTGACTATTGGAGACGGAGAGGGAGTTGGCGCGGGTGTAGGCGAGGGTTCAGCCGCGCCATACGCGATGAACACGTGATAGCCTGCAACGTAGAGAGTGCCATCGCTTCCGATGGCCACTTCATGGCGAATCGGCTCTCCAAAATTGATGGGGGTCGGCCAAGCCGGAGTCCCGTCCGGCCTAACGGCATAGAGCTGACCGTCATCGGATCCGATGTATACAGTGCCGTTACCATCCACCACCGGCGAGGCATCAATCACTCCCCCTGTCGGGAAAGACCACTTCTGTGAACCGTCCGGGCCAAAAGCATAGAGACGATAATCCTCCGCCCCGACATAGATCGTGCCGTCGGGAGCGATCGCGGGTGAGGAATGCAAGATTCGCCCTCCGCAAGGAGCTCGCCATAGGATCAAGCCGTTTGGGTTCACCGCGTACAGGTTTTTATCTAGCGCGCCGATGTACAGCGTCCCGTCGCTTGCGATCGCCACGGATCCCAGAAAACCGTCACTGAGGGAAACCGGCTGCCAACGCAAGGTGCCATCGGGATTGATGGCGTAGAGAGTGCCATCGGCGGAAATGATGTAGATGCTGCCGTCCGGGGCAATGGCCGGTGCGGCGGTGATTTGGCCCATGGTCTGAAACTCCCATTTCTTCGCGCCGGAGGGGCTGAAAGCAAACAGTTTGTTGTCCGACCAACCCACATAGATCGATCCGTCGTACGTCACCACCGGAGAAGAGAAACACCAACTGTCCCCTCCTGCCGCCCGCCATTTCAGCGAACCATCCGGCTGGAAGGCGTAAAGACCATCGTCCATCGCCACGTAGATCGTGCCGTCCGGCGCCAGAGCAGGACTAGCGGAAGTTAGAGTGCCTTCGATGGGATTCTTCCAGCGCAGAGACCCGTCCCCGTTCAGAGCATAAACCCAGTGCTCGCTATCGCCGAGATAGATGGTCCCGTCGGCTCCGACCACCGGCGATTGAAAAATGGCACTGGTTTCATAAGTCCACTTCAAGACCGGATTTGCGGGCACGCGGGCCGTGCTGTTCCCGCCGTGCCGCACATCGTGGCGAAACATCGGCCAAGGGGCGTCGGCGGCTTGTGTCACCGGCAGGGCGGTGATCCCGCTTAGAGAAAGCAGCAAAAATAAACTCACAATCCATCGACCCGCTATTTTCATCGTTTTCATCTCCTTGGCTGAGCATTGTCGCCCCACTGCCAACCATAATACCAGTTCTGTGAGGTGCCACGGGTCAGTCCCTTCGCCTCCGGATCAACCGGATCGGTGCGGCAAGCAGCATCCCCAGCGCTCTTCTTGTTCGCAGGTAGGATCGTTAATACTCCTGTCTGAGGAAGACGATGCTTTTGCCTCTCGATGCCCATGCTCACATCGAGTCCGCCCACGGACCGGATGATTTGGCCTCCGCCGGCGCGGTCCTGGCAATGACCCTATCCCTGGAGGAGGCTGCCTTGGCTGTGGACCGCCGGGAACCTCACATCGTTTGGGGTGTGGGATGCCACCCCCGCCGTCGCAAGGCGCAGGAAGCGTTCTCCGCAAAACTGTTTGGTAATCTTGTGGAGCAAACCGCCGTCGTCGGCGAGATCGGTCTGGATACGGGTTCGCGCGTCCCGCTCGCCCGGCAGCTCGATACGTTTCGACAGGCACTGGCCGTGCTCGCTTGCCCCCCACTCCAAATCTTTTATTGGCCCTTTTCGGGTGGCTCTGATCTTCCGGCTCTCCATGAACATTGTGATACACTGGAGGCGGAGGAAACCATGACTCAACTGAAAGTGATTGTGGAGAAACATGCAGACGGGTATGTAGCGTACCCGCTAGGTTTGAAAGGAGTAGTGGTAGGCGAGGGGAATAGTTATGAAGAAGCTCTCGCCGATGTGAAATTAGCCATCCGATTCCACATTGAGACTTTCGGTGAAGATGTGTTTCAAACAGATACGCCCGTATTGGAAGCATTTGTCGCGGAAACTGCAATCTCTGCTTCATGAAGAAGTTCCCCATCGATGTTCCCAAGGAAAAAGCCCTTAAAGTTTTAGAATGCCTTGGATTTCGTCTCATCCGAGAAGGGAGTCATATTTCAATGGTCCGACAAAATGCGGATGGAAGCCGTACTCCTCTCACCCTCCCCAATCATTCTGTCATCAAGGGGTCTAGAGTAAGAATTGGAGTAAGAATTGGGGACAGCCACTAATTAAGGAAATCGATTAATTGGGACAGCGACCAATTCATGAAATGCGCGGTCCCCATTTTTGTCTTTTTTGCCGATGACGAAACGCACGATCGCAAATCGGAGAAAATTGAGCGAGGAAGAGATGCCGATAGAAAGCAAAATTGCCCGGGCGGCCGGACTCTCAACGGAACCGGTCGCTATCGTTTGGACTGACGAAAAACCCGAAGGCGCCATCGAGCTCAAACCAGGGGTGTGGAACTGCGTGATGCGGCTGTATGCAAAAGTCGCCGGCGAAGGACGGATCGCTGTGTTCAGCCGGGAAACGGTAGGCTGCGCCGGAGCGGCAATGGGACTCGGGTTCGGACGGCCGTTCGAAGAGCACATTGCTCGAACTGAGGAAGGTTTTTGCTGTTTTCTCTCCAACGGGATCGATGCAGCAGCGAGCCGAGAGGAATACGCAGCAATCGCAGAACGTGGCCCGGACCTTCGGCACAAGAAGATGCTGCGGGATGGGGAACGCCTGATGAAGAACCCGATGGTCGTCCGGAGATTCCTGGAGAACTTGCCCCTCTACGATGTGAAAGAGAAGTATATCGTGATGAGGCCCTTGTCTTCGACCCAAGAAGGTGAAACGGTCCGGAGCGTTGTGTTCTTGGCCGACGCAGACCAGATCTCCGCCCTCTCGATTCTTGCGAATTACCGTACCGGAAGGATCCGGGATGGGATCATCGTCGCAGCCGGGGCAGCCGGGTGTCAGGCAATGGGAGTTTGCACCTATGCGGAAAGCGGTTCGGAGAATCCCCGAGCGGTAATCGGTCTTACCGATATAGTGGCCCGGGAAGCTGTAAGGAAGCAATTGGGGAAGGATAAACTGACATTTTCCGTCCCGTACAGCCTGTACCGGGAGATGGAAGCGAACGTCCCGGGAAGTTTCCTTGAAAAAGATGAATGGAAGGAACTCAGTAGAATCGAGGACATCTAGCGACCAATGAAATGAGTGGCAGTCCCCAATGAATCTCAACAGAATCAGGAGGCCAAGATGAAGAAACCTATCCTGATAATCATCGCAGCGTTGTTGATTGCCGGCATGATCGGGTGTGCGCCGGCAGCCCAAGCGCCCAAAACAGATAAAGTAGCTTATTTGATCAACGGCGCATTAGGAGATAAGGCCTTCTACGATTCCGGCCAATTGGGCATCGATCAACTGGCAAAGGAATATGGCGTTGAAACCCGAACGATCGAGGCCAAGTTCGATACCGCTCAATATGGGGCTTCTTTACAAGAAGCTGTCAACTATGCCGACGTGGTTTTTGTCATTTCCTACGGTTTCGAGAACCAGCTCAAGGAATATGCCGATAAGAATTCAGGTAAGATCTTCGTCAATTTGGATACAGTCGTAGAGAATAGTAAGAAGAGCATTACATCTGTAGATTTCATTGAAGAAGAGAGCGCTTATCTCGCCGGCGTTGTCGCAGGGCTAACGACCCTTGATACCACGATTCCAGGGATTAATTCTGAGAAAATCATCGGCGCAGTCGGCGGCGATGTGGATCCCGTTGTCTCGGCTTTTATTTTTGCCTACACGAATGGCGCTCTATCGATCGATCCCCAAATCAAAGTTGAAACGAAATACCTTGGAAGCTGGGAGGACAGCGCCAAAGGAAAGCAGGTTGCATTGCAGCTCTACGATCTGAAAGCCGATATCGTCTTTCAGATCGCTGCCGCTGCGGGGCTGGGCGTATTGCAAGCTGCCGGCGAACGCGGTTTGTACGCGATCGGCGTGGACACCAACCAGAATGACCTGGTCCCCGGCAATGTGGTTGCCAGTGACATCAAGGATGTGGGCAAGGGCATTTATGAGGTCTTCAAGAGTATCAAAGATGGCAGCTACAAACCGGGAACTGTATTTAAATATGGGCTTGCATCGGGCGGAGTGGATATCGACTTTACCGCCCAGAAGCAGGTTTTACCCCAAAGCATTGAGGACAAAGTGATGGCTGTTCGTCAGCAGATTATTGACGGCACATTGAAAGTAGAGATCTATCAAGGCGAATAGTTACCGCTATTCGTAGAATCGCAACTATGCTAAGGGGTGGTGTAAAATCCAAGAGCTTAGAGGTGAGATCATCAAGATTCAGCCGGCAGATGCTTTGGTAGTAGTGGACCTGCAGAACGATTTCTGTCCGGGCGGGGCCTTGCCGGTGGAGGAGGGCCACCACATTGTGCCGGTGATCAACCAGATCTTGCCGCTGTTCGGCCATGTGCTGATGACGCGCGACTGGCATCCGCTCGACCATTGCTCTTTCGCCGATCCACCGGGGTTTGTGGACGGAAGCTGGCCGCAGCATTGTGTGCAAAACACGCCCGGCGCGGAGTTCCACGGCGATCTGCAGATCCCCGTGGATACGGTGATCATCAATACGGCCACGGAACAGGAAGGATACAGCGGCTTTAGCAATCCGGAGCTGATAGCCCATTTACGGCAGTGGGGCGCGCAGCGGATCTTCATTTGTGGCTTAGCGACGGACTACTGTGTCAAACATACGGCGTTGGATGGCCTGCGGGAAGGATTCCACGTCTTCCTGGTGGAAGATGCATGCCGAGGCATCGACTTTCCCCCTGGACTGACCGCGCAGGCGATCGAAGAAATGAGGCAAGCCGGGGGGCGGGTGTGTCGATCAGGGGATCTTCATTGAGCACCGATTTGCAGGCTTGGATTCGGCGGGAGGGATTAGCCCTGCTTACCGATTTCTATGAACTGACGATGATGGCAGGCTACTTGAGAGAAGGCCGTGCTAATCAGCAAGTCTGCTTTCAATACTTCTTCCGCAGTCTCCCTCCGCACGGCGGATTCGCCATCGCTGCGGGCCTGGAACCTTTCCTGGACTATCTCCAGCGGCTCCGCTTCCATCCCGACGATATCGACTATTTGCACTCTCTGGCGTTCTTCGACGAATCCTTCCTGGGCTACTTGTCGAGCTTCCAGCCACGGTGCATCGTACAGGCCATCCCGGAGGGAACGCTGGTTTTCCCGCATGAACCCATCCTGCAACTCTCGGGCTCGATCTTCGAACTCCAGTTGCTGGAGACCGCCTTGCTGAACATGCTGAATTTCCAGACGCTGATCGCCACCAAAGCCGCCCGTGTTTGTCTGGCGGCCAACGGCGACCCGGTGATGGAATTTGGCCTGCGGCGCGCGCATGGGCCGGATGGCGGCCTGAGTGGCTCGCGCGCGGCATATATTGGCGGCTGTGCCTCGACATCCAATGTGCTGGCGGGAAAAGTTTACGATCTGCCCGTCTCGGGAACGCACGCCCACAGTTGGGTGATGAGCTTTCCCAGCGAACTGGAGGCCTTTCGCGCCTATGCCCGGAACTATCCCGATCACTGTGTGTTATTGGTTGATACCTACGACACCATTTCAAGCGGCGTGCCCAACGCCATTACCGTCTTTCAGGAATTGCGCGCGCAAGGGATCAACACCCGGCCCGCGATCCGCCTGGATTCCGGAGACCTTTTGACGCTTAGCAAGACGGCTTTCCAGATGATGGCTGACGCCGGCCTGTACGACCCGCTGATTGTGGCCTCGAACGACCTGGATGAGAACCTGATCGCGGAGTTGAAAAACCAGGGCGCGAAGATCAATGCCTGGGGCGTCGGCACCCACCTCATCACCTCGCGCGATTGCCCATCGCTGAATGGCGTCTACAAACTGGTTGCGGTGCGCGAGAAGAACGGTTGGGCGCCGCGGATGAAGATCTCCTCGAACCTCGAGAAGGCTACCGATCCCGGCCGCAAACGTCTGGTTCGGTACTATGGCGAAGACGATCAACCCGTGGGTGACGTGATCTACCGGGAAGACGAACCTTGGTCGAAGGAGGGTTTCAGTTCTGGGCGTCAGCGGACCCACCCTGATCTGACGGAAAAGCTAGCGGAGGCGCGACGGGGCGTCGAACTGATGCAGAAAGTTTTCGAGAACGGCAAACGCTGTGTCGCAGCGCCGACAGCGCGCGAAATCCGGCAGCGCGCGCAAGACCAGATCGCCGCGCTTCCCGAAGGATTTAAGCGCCTGCGCGATCCTGAAGTCTACCCGGTTATTTTGTCCGAGCAGATGGGGCAGTTGAAAGAAGACATGCTGGAGAAACTAAGTTACACGTAACCACGCGCGAGTCAATCGCGCGGGTGAAAACGAACTAATTGGGGACAGCCACTCATTTATTGTCTCTTTCCCTGCTTTGACAGATCTGCCGGCTTTACCCCTTAACATTCTCAGTTGAAACCGTTTCTCCAGATCATTGCCGAATCCCTCGTCCGCCAAAAGCCGATTGACGAGAGAGTCGTGACGAACGGAGGTTTAGAATGAGCATGATGAGCGGCGCTGGATCAAAGCGCCAATGGAAGGATTCAAACGGTTCCCTTCCCCGGCTGTCAAGAATAATCAGTGGCTGTCCTCAATTCTTGCCCGGTCAAAGAGCAAGAGCATGAGTTAGTCAACAATTGAACAACGTCCCTGAATATCTACCTTCTTGCCCAGTCAACAATTGAACAACGTCCCTGAATATCTACCCTTTTTGTATCCAATGATCTCATTGGTTACAATCCATTGACAGGAATCAGTACATCTGGTGGAATTATCATGAGAGGTGATTTCAATGGCCCTTAAACAGGAGGATGATCAGGATTTTGCTAAGCAACTCGGGAAACGGGTGAAAGAGCTGCGGGCAGCTCGCGGGCTTAGCCAGTTTAGATTGGCCGAGTTGATTGGTATTTCCCGCGTCCAGGTTTCCCAGGTAGAGAACGGCACACGGAAACTATCCGCTGATGAGGTTGTGAAGGTGGCCCAAGCTCTGAATGTGAATGGAGACGTTTTGCTTGGGATGAGCCGGGAACCGGAAGTATCCATCGGCCAGAGTGCTCCTGCTCAAGAGCACAAATCCTTGCGGATTAACGTGCCACAGAAGAATGTCGCCAAGTTCAAGGAAGTGCTTCTCTACATCCTAAACCAGGTTGGAGGCCGCCCGAATGTGGGGGAAACGGTCCTTTACAAACTGCTTTATTTCATCGACTTCGATTTCTACGAGAAATATGAAACCCAGTTGATCGGCGCTACCTACCTTAAAAACCATTACGGGCCGACACCGGTTGAATTTCAGAGCATCGTTGAGGAGATGATCCAGCAAGAGGAGATCGAAAAGGTGTCCGGCAACACCTACTTCCAATACCCGCAGACGAAGTATCTAGCTAGACGGTCGCCACGAACCGCGCTATTGCAGGGGCACGAGATCGAGTTGATTGACGACGTGTTGCAGAGGCTGGGCCATATGAATGCCAGTGAGATCGGTGCCCATTCACACCGTGATGTCCCCTGGTTGGTTACAGAAGACCTAGCACCGATCGAGTACGAAACTGTGTTTTACCGCACACCTGAGTTTTCCAAGAGGGAGTATGGGGAGAGTGTTCCGGGAAGTCCAGAAGACACCAGAGTTTGAGCGGGATATAAAGAAGCTTTCCAAGCGTTTCCCCACGCTGGAGGAGGATCTGCAAATCCTTATCGGGTCATCGTTTGAGTTGTCTCACCATCTCCAAATAGATAATGGTGGCATTGAGGCGATAGCCGGAATGCAGGTGGGAAGTCCTGCGATCTGCAAGGTTACCAAATTCGCCTGCCGGTCGCTTCCGGGACGTGGAGCCAGGAGCGGATTACGCCTGATCTATGCCTATTGGGAAGAGGAAGATCGGGTGGATCTGATCGAGTTGTACTTCAAATCAGATCAGGAAACGGAAGACAGGGAACGGATTCAGAAATACCTGCATCGTTTACGAAGGTAAAATCCTCCGGAATAAAAAAGTGGCAAGCTGAAATATGAAACGCTCTAGGAGACACTCACAACACCATTCCCGCCGACACGAGGTTTTGGTCCCCTTATTAGAGGGTCAATCGCTGCAACGGCAACCGCTTGACCGCCATGGCACCAGACTGCTCCATCACAACCAGTAGATCGTCGTACGTGATTCCACCTGAGACGACGAGACGGTCTGAATCAGAGCAATAAATAAATCTGTTGCCGGCTCTGACGAAAGACAACTCCCTCCCGTTGAGGCAAAACCCGGGGAAGCGGTACCATCGAGCCTCTCTGACCCACAAAGAGATGGGAATCGCGTCGAATGTTTCAAATAGCCGGACATAAAGTTGCAATCAGCGGGACCATAAAGTTGCAATCAGCCGGACCGCTACATTACAATAAACCGAAATGACCGAGGTTGCCCTATATCCCCGGATGGCAGAAGGGCCTCTGCTGGATGCACTGGCTGACACTCCCGTGGTGTTGATCCATGGGCCGCGCCAATGCGGAAAAACAACCCTGGCCCGAATGGTGGGAGAACCAAGGGGATTCACCTACTTCAGCTTTGATGACGACGTCTCGTTGGCGGCAGCCCACTCGGATCCCATCGGCTTTCTGGCGGATATGCCGGAACGCGTCATTCTCGATGAGGTGCAGCGCGTCCCCCAAATCCTTTCCTCTTTAAAACTCCAGGTGGACCGCCACCGTGCACCAGGAAGGTATATTCTGACGGGGTCTGCCAATGTGCTGCTGGTCCCTCATCTTGCAGATTCCCTGGCCGGACGAATGGAAATCCACCAGTTGCACTCCCTCGCGCAGTGCGAACTTGCCCGTCAGAAACCCTGGTTCTTGGGTGCGCTCTTCGCTGGCCACTTTGGAACCAGGAGATACGAGCGTCAGGGGATAGAGCTGGCAGAACGCATCATCTCCGGTGGTTATCCGGCTGCCTTAACCCGCGCCACACCCCGTCGGCGAATGACCTGGTATCGAAACTACATCGAAACACTGGTCCAGCGGGACATCCGTGACCTGACCCGCCTTCGAGCATGGAACATCCTGCCCCGCTTGCTCACGCTTGCTGCCGGACAAACCGCCCAGCTATTCAACGTCAGCGATCTGGCCAGTCCATTCCAAGTCAGCCGTCCGACCATCCACGAGTACCTGACGCTGCTGGAGCGCTTGTTTTTACTGGAGCAACTCCCCCCATGGCACCACAACCGCTTGAGCCGCTTGATCAAAACGCCAAAACTGCATATCGGGGACACCGGGGTCGCCTGCGCGCTGCTCGGACTGGATGCAACGGCACTGCGGCGAGATCGGCTGCTGCTGGGCCGGCTCTT
>JAPLHX010000307.1 GCA_026389415.1 Coprothermobacterota bacterium
CCCACACCCACACCAACACAACCCCCGGCGGAAAAGATCGTCCGGCAGACCAACTCATGGCCCGCTTGGATCGACCCGGCCGTGGGTTCGGACTACACCGGTTCGACGATTCTGTGCAATGTCTACGATACCCTGGTCTACCCAATGCGAGACGGGACGGCGAAACCCCTAGTTGCCACGAAATGGGAAGTATCGGAGGACGGTCTGACCTATACCTTTGACCTGAAACCGGGGATCAAGTTCCACAATGGGGATGAACTCACCGCCGACGATGTCGTTTATAGCATGCAACGTCTGATGACAATCGGCGAGGGGTATGGCTATCTCTTCACCACTACCGTCCAAGACATCAAAGCCCTAGACAAAAACAAAGTTCAGATCACCTTGAAGCAGACCTTCGGCCCGTTCATCAACTCCCTCTGCCGCCTGTACATCCTCAACTCGAAACAGGTGATAGCGAACACCAAAACGGAAGGCACGTACGGAGAAATGGGCGATTACGGGAAAGACTGGCTGGTCACCCATGACGCCGGATCGGGACCGTACATGATCAAAGACATGAGGACGGAGGAATATTGCCTGGCCGAGAAGTATGCCGATTATTGGGGCGGCTGGTCCGCTTACCCTGATGCGCCTGATTTCTTCAAGGAAATCGGCACCACGGAAGCCGTCACCGTTCGCACCCTGATGGCGCGGCGGGAGCTGGAGGTTTCTGACCAGTGGCAGACAGCAGAGGCGATCAAATCGCTGGGACAGATGCCCGGAATCGAGATTGCAACCGTCTACGCAGGGTCCGTGCTGAACATCACGTTGAATACGAAGAAGCCGCCGACCGACGACATCCATTTCCGAAGAGCATTGGCCTACTGTATTGACTACGATACGGTTGCCAATATGCTGTTCCCAGGTTCCAAGCAAGCGATGGGACCCGTCGCCGGCGTGACCCCCGGCCACAACCCCAACCTGTTCCAGTTCACACAGGATTTCGCCAAGGCTGAAGAGGAGATCAAGCAGTCCCAATACTACGGTCAGCTTGATCAATACCCCTTCGAACTGGCCTGGATCTCCGAAGTTCCTGATGAGGAGAAAATTGCCCTGATGGTGCAGGCCAACGCCGCCAAGATCGGGATCGTAGTGGATGTAGTAAAGACCCCATGGCTCTCAAATATTGATAACTGCGCCAAGATGGAAACCACACCAAACGGGATCGTCGTGTTTGTGGCACCGCATTACGCGGAGGCCGGATCCATGCTGGAGTCCCGTTACCATTCCAAGTCCACTGGCACCTGGGAACAAGGTGAGTGGCTGCTGGATCCGACGATCGACGCCATGATTGAAGAAGCCATCGCGACGATCGACCAGGCTCAGCGTTTCCAGAAGTACTACGCCATCCAGGAAGCGCTGGTGGATCTCTGCCAAACCCTTTGGATCTTTGATCAGGCCCAGAAGCAGGCGATTCAGAAAGATTACGTCGTCTTCCCCTCCTGGGAGGAAGTCAAGGCCGGTCGGCCGTCCCACCCGGTAATGGGCTATGATTTCTACTTCCGGGAATTCAAGGTCTATCCGGATAAGATACCGCCTCCCGCGTAAGGAGGAACTGCCGGCTGGGTACGGAATGGATTTTCCGGAGATGATGTTCGTCACGGACAAAGTGCCCTGAGAAGGAGCCCCAAGAATAAAAAAGGGGGGGGTAACCCCCCCTTTTTAAAAGGAGATTCCTGATGAAATTAGGAGCATTTCTGCTGAGAAGGATCCTGTTGTCGATCTTGGTCCTCTTTGGCATCTCCGTCATGATTTTCGTGATCGCCCGCATCGTCCCTGGAGATCCGGCCCGGATGGCCCTGGGTCCGAGAGCCCCCAAGGATGTGGTGGAACGGCTTCGACAAGAAATGTACCTGGATAAACCCTTGCCGGAGCAGTACTTCTATTGGATCAAGGGCGTGGTCACGGGAGATTTCGGCAAATCTCTCTACACCAAACGCGACGTGAGCGAGGACATCCGGGACTACCTGCCCGCCACGATGGAGCTGGTACTCTTGGCCGGCTTTCTGATGGTGATCTTCGCGGTTGTCTTAGGGACTCTTGCCGCAAGGTATCGGGATACATGGGTCGATACCTTGATCCGAATGCTCTCGTACCTTGGTGTGGCCCTGCCGGCGTTTGTCGTCGCCGTATTGTTTCTGCTCTTGTTTGGATATGTGTGGCCCATCCTGCCTACCCTGGGAAGGATCAGCGCGGGGGTCACTCCTCCACCAACGATCACCGGAATGCTTACTTTTGACAGCCTGATTACTGGGAATTTACCGGCCTTCTGGGATTCATTCAAGCACCTGCTGCTCCCCGGCATCGCGTTGGCCCTGGGCAGTATTTTTCAGGAAGCGAGAATTACCCGTTCAGCGATGGTGGAAAACATGAACAAAGACTTCCTGGCCGCCGAGAGGGGATACGGCATCCCGGAGCGGACGGTGATGTTCAAGTACCTGCTCAAGCCGTCTCTGATCCCGACGGTTTCCGTGATGGGCCTGGATTTTGCCTCCCTTTTTGGAAACGCTTTTTTGGTGGAACTGATCTTCAATTGGCCGGGGATTTCCCGATACGGGATCAACGCCATGCTGCGGAAAGACTTGAACGCCATCTCTGCCGTGATCATCATCTTCGGGCTGGTTTTCGTGATCGTGAACATCGTGGTCGACGTGATCGTGGCCTACCTCGACCCGCGCATCCGCCTGGGCGGCGTGAGGGGGACATAGGATGAGCGCTGACCGCAACCATCGCTTCCCTCCTCAACCCTCGGCGGCGCCCGGCACTCCCTCCGCCTGGCATCGCTTCGCCGAACAATGGAAGAAGAACTGGTTCAAGTTCTCCCGCAACAAGCTGTCGGTCATCGGATTGGTGATCGTCCTGCTGGTGATCCTGCTGGCGATTTTTGCGCCCTGGGTCACGCCCTATCCGGCCCATGCCGGAGCGTACGTCGACTACGATAATGCCAGCCTGTCCCCTTCCGCCCAGCATTGGCTGGGAACGGACGTCTTTGGGCGGGATATCCTCACCCGGATCATCTTCTCTTTCCGCGGGGCGCTGGTGATGGCGATCGTCGTCCTGGCGATATCGGTCCCTCCCGGGGTGATCCTCGGCCTCATGGCCGGCTACTTCAAGGGCTCCTGGGTGGATACCACGATCATGCGCTTGACGGACGTGTTCCTGGCGATGCCCGCCTTGATTCTGGCTCTGGCCGTTGCCTCGGTACTGGAGCCGAACCTGATGAACGCGATGATCGCCGTCACGCTGATGTGGTGGCCCTGGTACACCCGCTTGGTCTACGGCATGGCGTCCTCCTTACGCAACGAGTATTTCGTGATTGCCGCCGAGTTGACCGGCACCAGCAAGTTTCACATTCTCTTCCGGGAAATCTTGCCCAACTGTCTGTCGCCCGTTTTCACGAAAATGGCCTTGGATGTCGGTTGGGTGATTTTGATCGGCGCCTCCCTGAGCTTCGTCGGCCTGGGCGAGCAACCGCCGACTCCCGCCTTGGGCCAGATGGTGGCCGATGGCGCGAAATACATGCCGGACCTGTGGTGGATGACTATCTTCCCGGCCCTGGCAATCGTGCTGATCATCTTGGGGTTCAACCTCACCGGCGATGGCGTGCGCGACATGCTCGAGACGAGGATGGGGTAGAGTGATGAACGACAATCTGCTCCTGGACATTTGCAACTTGCAGGTCTGGTACAGGGTCTACGGTGGTTATCTGAAGGTGCTGGACGGGGTCAACTTCCACATCGACAAGGGAGAGAAGGTGGGGCTGGTCGGGGAAACCGGATGCGGCAAGACGACGACAATGAAGGCCGTCCTGCGGATACTGCCCGACCGCGATACGAAGATCCCCGGCGGGGAAATCCGGTTCCAGGGGGAAGACATTCTTCAAATGAATGGAAGGGACCTGCAAAAAATCCGCTCCCAGGGAATTGCGATGATTTTCCAGGACCCGACAGCCGCCCTCAATCCGGTGTTCACTATCGGCCAGCAGATCGGCGACGTGATTCGGTTCTCCCTGGCTTCGCGCAAGTCACGCCGACGGGAAAAGACCACGATCAAGTCCACAGCCATGCAGGCACTGAAAGAGGTGTCCTTGCCGGATCAGGAGCGAATGCTGGGCAACTACCCGATCCAGTTGAGCGGTGGCATGCGCCAGCGGGTCTGCATCTCGATGGCCATCACCACCCCCCGGCAGTTGCTGATTGCCGACGAACCCGGCACCTCGCTTGACGTTACCATCCAGGACCAGATCCTTCGCCTGTTGCGCGACCTGGTGGAGAAGCGCGGCACATCGATCATCCTGATCACCCACTCGCTGGGCGTGGCCCGGGAGATGACCGATCGGATCTATGTGATGTACTCGGGAAGCATGGTGGAAGTCGCCCAGTCCGCGGACCTGTTCGAGCGGCCCCTCCACCCGTACACCCTTGGCTTGCTCGCTTCAGTCCCCAAGATCACCGGCGGCGGAATC
>JAPLHX010000324.1 GCA_026389415.1 Coprothermobacterota bacterium
TCCTGCCGAGGAATTGCCAAGGATTTTCGAGCGCTTCTATAAAGTAGATAAAGGTCGTGCTTCGGAGGGATTTGGCATCGGCCTCGCCTTGGCTAAGCACATCGTGGAGAGCTTCGGCGGCACTCTATCCGTGATCAGCGACCTAGGCAAGGGAGCTCTGTTTATCCTTCGTTTGCCCTTGGCCGATTCCGCTAAGAATTAAGGGTCATTTAATCTCCAATTAATGTTCCTTTAATCTCGCTTTCCTAAGATGGAGGAAAAGGAGGCGTACTGAAATGAAACGAAATCTATCGATTCTGGCGATACCCCTGGTCATCATTCTCCTGCTGACCTCTTGCTCGAGTGGTCCGTCAACTCCTACAATTTCCCCCACTTCCACCTCTTCGTCCTCTCCCACCGCAACATCCTCATTAAGCGGGACGATTGTGGTTAAGGGTTCCGATACGATGGTCAATCTGGCCGGCGTATGGGCGGAAACCTACCAGTCCAAGAATCCTGGCGTTCAAATCACTGTTTCCGGCGGTGGATCCGGCATCGGTATTGCTGCGTTAATCGATGGGACGACCGATGTTTGCGACAATTCCCGCCCCTGGACGCAGGAAGAGGTGGATAAAGCAAAAATCAAGGGAGTCAACCCCGTCGAAACCAAGGTCGCCTTAGACGGTGTTGCGGTCGTGGTGAATCCCCAGAACCCAATCAATGAACTCACATTGGAGCAGTTGGCTGCGATTTTTGTGGGGAACATCGTCAATTGGAAGGAACTGGGTGGCGCGGACGCACAAATCGTTGTGCTATCGCGAGACAGCAACTCCGGTACCCATGTTTTCTTCAAAGAGCATGTGCTGCAGGCAAAGGACAAGAAAGCCGAATATGGGAAGCAAGTGCAGTTTCTGCCGACCAGTCAATCGATCGCGGATGAAGTGGCACGCAATCCGAATGCCATCGGTTACTACGGAATGGGGTATCTCTCTCTCGAGCAAAAGGATGTGGCAATCAAAAAGGATTCGAGCAGTCCGGCGGTTAAGCCGAGCGCTCAGACTGTCAAGGACGGAACCTATCCCATTGCCCGTCCTTTGTTCTGCACCACGAACGGGCAACCATCCGGAGTGATTGCGGAGTATTTGAACTGGATCCTCGGTCCGGAGGGGCAACGGATCGTGGGCGAATTGGAATTTGTAACGATTCCCTAACGGGTAGAACTGAGAGCTAAACACGGCTCCAGTGATGGAAATCATCATTTACCGGAGTCGTTGCGAGGGAACGATGCGCAGAGCTAGCGGGACCGAAAACCAGAAAAAACGTGAAGGCCGTTTAGCGGGGAAAACCGTTGTTGAGAACAGTTTTTTCGGTATTCACCCCTTGTTGGCCTCACCAAAGAAATTCAGTAAAGAAAACCTGATTCGCTGGATCATTACGGCAACGGGCTGGATTACCGTGATCATCCTCACCTTAATCATGCTTTTGCTGTTCACGGAGGGTCTGCCGATTTTTAGTACTACCAACCCATTCAGCTTCATCTTCACCACGGATTGGTATCCGGTTTCAGACCCGCCTGTCTTCGGAATCCTCTCTTTCATCGTAGGCAGTCTAATGGTCACGCTGACTGCATTGGTCATTGCAGTTCCCATTGGGGTAGCCGCATCGGCGTTTCTGGCTGAAATCGCCACTCCCACCTTGCGGGAAATCATCAAACCGATCATCGAATTATTGGCGGGTTTACCTTCCATTGTGCTCGGTTTCATCGGGTTCCTCCTGCTGGCGCCGGTGGTGCAAAATGCATTCCATTTGAGCACAGGCCTAAACGGTCTCACTGCCGGCATCATGCTGGCTTTTATTTGTTTACCCACCATTGTGTCTATCTCCGAAGATTCCCTCTCTGCAGTGCCCAAGGAATACAAGGAAGCGGCCTATGCCTTGGGCGCCACCAAATGGCAAACCATCCGGCGTGTGCTGATTCCGGCTGCTCGTTCCGGCATTATGGCATCGGTGATGCTTGGTGTCGGCCGAGCGATCGGGGAAACCATGGTGGTTCTGATGGTGGCAGGAGGTCGCCTGGCATTGCCGAATTTTATCACCGACCCGCTCTCGGCCATGACCGGCCGAATTGCGATTGAGATCAACAATGCCGTTTTCGGTGGCCTCCAATACCAAGCTCTCTTCGCCATGGGCATCGTGCTCTTCCTGATGACCCTCGCTGTGAACATCATTGCAGACTTGGTGCTGGAGAAGCAGCGCAGAAGATACGCATGAAACGGCGCACCCGCAATGCCACACAATCACTGGCTTTCTTTCTGCTGACCATCTGTTGCTTGCTGATCGTTGTGCCGGTGATTGCCATCATTGTCTATGTGGCCACGCAAGGCGGTGGAACGATCAGTTGGCAATTCCTGAGCGAATTTCCCAAAAACCAAGCCCGTGAGGGGGGCATCTTTCCGGCCCTACTGGGTTCGTTTTATCTGATGATCGGCGTAGTCCTCTTTGCCCTCCCCATCGGGTTATTGGCCGCCATTTATCTGCATGAGTATGCCAAGCAAAATCCCCTCACTCGACTAATCAACTTAAGTATTGTCAACTTGGCCGGGGTGCCTTCCATCGTCTTCGGTTTATTTGGTTTAAGCTTTTTCGTATTGCTCTTGAAAATGGG
Organism: Coprothermobacterota bacterium; assembly: GCA_026389415.1. GTDB lineage: Bacteria > Caldisericota > JANLFM01 > JANLFM01 > JANLFM01 > JAPLHX01. The sequence continues at coordinate 2,645 of JAPLHX010000324.1, forward strand.
TTCTTCCCTGCTGGCGGCCAGCCTGACCCTCTCCTGCTTGGTTCTGCCGGTAGTGGTGACTGCATCGCGAGAGGCGCTGGCTGCCGTACCAAACTCGTACCGGGAAGGTTCGCTGGCCTTAGGGGCCACCAAGTGGCAAACCATTCGCAAAGTGGTGCTTCCCCAGGCCTGGCCGGGGATCCTGACCGGCTTGGTGTTAGCTGTGAGCCGGGCAGCAGGGGAAACCGCACCGCTATTGGTGATCGGGGCAGCGTTCTCGCCCATCCTGCCCAATTCCCCCTTGAGTCAATTTAATGCCATTCCGTACCACCTCTATGTAGTGGCTACGCAAATTCCAAAGATGCCAAAGCAAATCCAGTGGGGGATCATCCTCGTGCTGTTGACCATGGTCGTACTGTTTAACCTTACAGCGATCATCCTGCGCATCCAGTTGCGAGCACGGAAACGAAGGTGGGGTCTATGATGTTGGATTTCTCGGTGAAGATGAAGACGGAAAGCATCTCTCTCTTTTACGACAAAACAGAGGCGCTGAAGAAGATCAGTTTAGCCATACCGGCCCATCAGATCACGGCCATCATCGGCCCCTCAGGTTGCGGCAAATCCTCTTTTTTGCGCCTGTTCAACCGGATGAACGACCTGATCTGGAAAGCACGAGTGACAGGCCAGGTCTATTTGGACGCAGTGCCTCTATATGACCCGAAAATCGACGTTGTGGAACTGCGCAAGCGGGTGGGGATGGTCTTCCAAAAACCCAACCCGTTTCCGATGTCCATTTTTGAGAACATCGCCTTCGGTCCCCGCGTACATGGTTGCCACGACAAGGCCAAGCTGGACGAAATCGTAGAACGTTGCTGCCTACGGGCTGCACTATGGGACGAAGTGAAGGACAAGCTGCGGGATTCCGCCTTTGCCTTGTCCGGTGGGCAGCAACAACGACTGTGCATTGCCCGTGTGCTGGCGGTCGATCCTGAGGTAATCCTACTGGACGAGCCCTGCTCAGCCCTGGACCCGGCTTCAACCATGCGCATCGAAGAATTGATGCAACAACTGAAATCCCAATACACCATCATCATCGTCACCCACAACATGCAGCAGGCCGGTCGGGCTTCCGACTACACCGCGTTCATGTTGATGGGAGATTTGATCGAGTTCTCATCTACCAAAGAAGTGTTCACATCGCCGAAAGACAAGCGGACGGAAGATTATATTACAGGAAGGTGGGGATGACACCATGAGCAGTATCCGTGCCACGTTGGATAAGAGCATCAAGCAGTTGGAGCAGGATGTAATCGAGCTGGGGTCCATGGTTCGTCAGGCATTGTTTGAAGCCCTGCGCGCCCTGAAGGAACGAAACTCGGTTTTGGCGGAGCAGATTGTCAAGAACGACGACCAACTGGACGATTTGTCTCGCCGGATCGACCAAAAAGCGGTGGAAACGATTGCCACCCAGCAGCCCACCGCGCGTGATTTGCGTGTGATCATCGCCATCATCCGAATTGTCACCGACCTGGAACGGATCGGTGATCTTTGCAATAACGTCGCCAAACAGGTTTTGCGCATTGCGGATCGGCCTTTGTTGAAACCGCTGATTGATATCCCGCGGATGGTGGAGATCACGGCCGCCATGCTGGAAGACGGTCTGCAAGCGTTTCTGGCACGGGATCCCGTTCGCGCGGAGAAAATGTGCTTGCGGGATGACGAAGTGGATGGACTGCGCAACCAAGTACAGCGGGAACTGCTAACTTACATGATGGAAGATCCCCGGACCATCGAACGAGCCACCGCGCTGTTGATGATTTCCCTTTACCTGGAGCGCGCGGCCGACCACATAACCAACATCGGCGAGCAAGTGGTTTACCTGGTGACCGGCCGATGGAAGGACTTGAATCTGTAGAAACGAGCATGTCGCGGAAACCGACGTCGATTCAACGGATCGGACTGCTGATCCCTTCCACCAACACTGTGATGGAACGGGATTTCCGCACCCATCTGCCCAACGGCTGGATACTGGCGGGTTCGCGCATGTCTTTGACTGAAGTCACGCCTGCCGGCGAAGCCCGCATGCTGGATGAGTCTGTCCTTCCGGCGGCTCGGTTGCTAGCCGCGGTTCACCCGGGCGTGGTGGTGTTTGGCTGCACCAGCGCCGGCGTCCTGCGTGGAGCACTCTACCAGAAAGAACTGATGATACAAATCAGCCAATCGACGGGAGCGCCAACCGTTGGCGTGATGGATGCAGTGAAAGACAACCTGCACCGCGAGGGTGTGAAACGGCTGGTTGTGGCGACTCCCTACCTAGAATCCTTGAATGAACCGATTCGAGTTAGCCTGGAAACGGAGGGTTTCCGGGTGCTGCGGATCGTCGGTCTAGGCATTTCGGAAAACGAGCGGATTGCGGCTGTTTCTCGGTCACAGATCCTCAAGCTGGCGGATCAGTGCGTTAAAGCTCTGTCTCCCGATGCCCTATTTTTCTCCTGCACCAATTTCCCTGTTTGGGAAATGTTGGAGGAGCTGGAAAAAACGTTCTCCATCCGTGCAATCACCAGCAACCAGGCCGCATTTGGCCAAGCCCTGCGAGCTGCGGCCGGCGCAGTGATATAATCCCTGGAGCGAACGAGTTCCCGGATGCCCCCGTAGCTCAATCGGATAG
>JAPLHX010000137.1 GCA_026389415.1 Coprothermobacterota bacterium
CGTGACGCCAACTGCCCGGATTCCGGCGATCTTGTTGGCTACGATCACCATTCCCGCAGCAGAGCGACAGACCAGGATCCCAAACGCAGTTTCTCCCCGGGTAAGGGCAATAGCCAGCGCTTTGGCAACCGCCAGGGCAAAAAAGGGATAGTCGTCCTCGGGCTCCAGCCGATCGTTTCCTTCGTCCTCGAAGGCAATGCCGGACTCCCGCAACCAGTTCTTGATCTGTTCCTTAAGGTGATAACCGCCATGATCAGCGCCCAGATAGTACATCAATTTCTCCATGGGACTCTCTCCTTGCGTCCTAATTCTTCTGTTGCTTCCAACAGCAGGCAACTGCCGGTTCTTTCTTCCATTATACGAGTTGTGTAGCCCTTCAACCCGAGGGTGTAGAATAGGCTGTGGAGGGCGTATGGATACGATGATTCAAATTGGTGGCGAGGCAGGCCAGGTGATTGTGACCATCGGTGATACCCTGGCTAAGGTGTTTTCCCGCCACGGCGTTCATGTCTTTGGCAGCCAGGATTACGAATCCCGTATCCGCGGAGGTCACAATCTCTATCGGATCCGTTTATCCGAACAACCCGTGCAGGCCATCCGTGAGCGCATCGACATCCTGGTCGCATTGGACGCGGAAAGCATCCACCAACACAGCAGGGAGCTTGTCGGAACAGCCTGCGGCAGCATGTCCTGCCAAACACCAGGGATTTGCCCTGATCGACAGCCTGCGGCCCTGCGTTTCCTTCAACAAGGTCAATACCTACGAATGGTCCCGCCGGCGCGTGGTCCCCTTGGAACCCGGTTACGATCCCACGGACCGTCTCGCCACTTTTGCTCGGGCGCATAAGCCTGCCCTCGAGCGAAGCGAAGGGACGACAAAATTCCCACCGGCGTGCTCTATCGCCACCAACGCCCCACGTTCGAGGAACAAATCTCGGTCGGTCGGCAAGGACCTTTGGCGGTTCAGCCCTTTGATCGCGCCAAAGCAGAGGCGCTGTTGGCAGACTACCTCCAGTCGCGCGGGTTCGAGACCCAAAGGCTAGGCGCGCTGGTAGTGCAGCGTAAACAGATCCAGGTACTCGTCGGCATAGCAGAGGGAATCGCAGCCGCAGGCGAATGAGGGGCCTAGCTTCCTGTCCAGCAGATCCTTCCATTGCCAACGCAACAGGTGGTAATCCGAGCGGACACCGCGCGGCTGGGTGAGCATGCTGACAGCCTCCGTCATCAGGAACAGATCGATGCAGGCCAGCGCCACCTCCACCGGGGCATCATGGGAGAACACGAAGTCCATCATCCGTCCGTAGGATTGGTACACGGAAAGAGCCAACTCGGGCGAGTGCATCGCCGGCAGATCGTTGTTGGCGTTCAGCTCGAACAGCAGGAAGTGGTCGATCCACGGTTCAAGCCGGCTCAGGTGGACCTCCTTGTCCTCGTAGGGCAGGTGGTGGAAAGCCAACGAGGCCAAGGCCACGTCGTAGCGGGCGTCCAACGTGTCGCTTAAGTCCTGGATCCTGGCGTTGACCGTGCGGATGCGTTGGCGGGGAAAATCCTTGGCTACCGTTTCTTCGGCCAGGGCGCACATCGCCGGAGAGGGATCGACGAGCAGGATCTCACCGACCTCCCCGACCTTGCCACATTCCTGCAGATGCTGAACCAGTTGAACCACCAGCGCGCCGTTACCGGTGCCAATGTCCAGAATCCGGAGCGGGTGTTGAAAGCGGGGCAAGCTGTGCCCGCACTGTTTCAGGAAACGATCGCGCGCGCTTTTGATCGTGGGTACGCCAGCAAAGTGGACGAAAGGCCTAGGATCGGCAAAAGCCACCGCCGGCATCACCAGGCTCCCGTTTTGCCGCTTGAGGAAGTTCAGCAGGAAACCGTTGGAGAAAAGGCCATCCTCCTCCAGCAGCACTCCCTCCCGGCACCAGGCCTGGCCGCGCTCACCTAGCCCTTTGGCTACCAGCGTAGTGCCGACAAAGTAGTCAAACGCCGAAATCAGGTTGGGACGGATTTCCCGATCAAAATCGTGCGGCTCTGCGGTCCCGGCCAGCGCTGCCTGGGCACAGGCTGCCCAGCGCTCCCCTTCCTGCTTGGAAAGAAACAGCATTCGTCCTGCGCTCGTCCCCAGCGACCTGGGACGTCAGTTCTGTTCCGGCGCCGCGTCGGCAGTGTCGTAGCTGGGAATGATCGTATCGAAGGCGGAGAGGACGAAAACTTCCTTCACCATCCCCCCCATGCCGCAGACAGCCAGCGATCCTCCCAGACCCTTCAATTTTTTGGCCGTGGACAAGATGGCGCGCAATCCGGCGCTGCTGATGTATTCCAGCGAAGCCATGTTCAACAGGACGTGCCGATGTCCTTCGTCCACCCACAGACCGCATTGCTTTTCCAAATCCGGGGCGGTGATGGCATCGAGGCGGCCGCCCAGAGTGACCACCGACCAGCCTTTAATCTTCGTCAGTTCAATTTGCATTTTCGTTCACGCTCCTTCTTTCCTCATAGCATACACACCTTGGACGCCGGGAGACAACAGGCTAGCCGGACGTCCTTTCTTTCAGATCCAAGTGCACCAACACATTGCGTCGATACCAATTCAAACCGCCGTGGATGCCCAATTGAAGCAATACCAGCAGCATCATCACCCCCAGGAAAATCCCCAGCGGGTTGAAGATCCCGCGCGTGGCATCGAGCAAAGTCAGAAACAGGGGCCAAAAGAACAGCCAGAAAAAAATGGCGATCGTCGCCAGCGAATAGGCCAGATAGAGCCAGCGAGTTCTCCCAGGGAGGGGCGGGAGGGCTTTCTGCCGCAAGAGGCGTGCCAGGGCTGCACCCAGGAAGGCAAACGAGCGGTTCTGCAAGTTGGGTTGGTCCGTCAGATCGACCAGGATATAGTACCCGTCCAATTCCAGGAAGGGGATCAGATTCAGCAATGCATTGGTGAGAGACGCCAACGTCAGACTGTTGAAGATTAGCGCGCCGGTGGTGGCGCCTGTACGAAGGCACAGTTCCTGTCCCCAATTGAACAGGCAGGCCAGCACAAGCGTGGAAAAAGGTCCCGCCAGGGAAATGGCCACTCGTTTCCAACGGCTGGGAAACATCCAGGCCTCGGTGGTGTCCACGAAGGCGCAGATGATCCCGAAATAAAACATCACGCCGAAGGCCCGGATCTTCCCGCCAAGACGCTTTAAAACCACTCCGTGGGAGAATTCATGCACCAGCACGCTGAAGAAAAAGCCGGCCAAGTACATCAGCAGAAAATCGAGACCGCTGCCGCTGCCGCTGGAAAAGCGGAACGGGAAGCTGAAGCCCGGCGGCAGCCGAAACCCGATCACCGCAAGGGTCGTTCCAATGAACGCCAACCACGCCAGCAATGCCGGCGCGCTCCAGAGCCAGCCCACCGATCGCTGAATTGCTACGAACAACCCGTCGGGATTTGGGAGCGAGAACTGCAAACGCAGTAGGTTCGTCAGGATCGAGCGAAATCTGGGAACGGGTTTGTCTTGCCAGAGGGCTTCGCCTGAAACCAACAGCTCTTTTGCCAAAAGGTCTTCCACGATCTGGCCGACGAATTGGGGATGCACGAGGCCAAATTGCTTGATGAAAGCCCGATAGATGGCGCGCACTTCCGTTCGCCCGTCGGCAGCTTCCAGCACAAAACGGGCTTCGGGTGTCAAGCGATAGGCGCTCTGGCGACCGGAGCAGAGCGCCAGCGCCATCTCTCCTGCAGTACGGATTTCCACACCATTTGCCGGCTTCGGCGTCAGACCAAGGAAATACAATTCACCGGGACTCTCCACCCGGCGGGCGTATTGCGTCAGGGAAACCGTTACCTGGTTGCCGCGGGTTTGCCAGGAGGCTTTGTCCACCCATTCCAGGATCATCCGCCGCCAGAAGATGTCCGGATGCACGCGCATTCCGGGGAACTCTGTCAAGGCCGCGTCGTCCTGGTCAAAACGAGGATCAAGCGGTAGGGTGCGCGGGAATGTCAGATCCACCGTGATCCATTGGCTGTAAGGTTGCACTCGAACCACGAGGTCGCCCCGACTGTGCAGAGCGCCGGCTAACGTGAAAATCGCTTCCACCAATTCATTGGTCGCCATCAGCAGGCGGTCCAGGATCCGACCCTGTACGCCGGATCGTTCTGCCCAGGCGCGAAGGGACTGTTCCACCGCTTCCACGGCCAAGGTGTCCAGCGAGAACCGCATCGTCATCTGCTGGTCCGTTTCCGATGAACTCAATGCGTTTTCTCGCTGAACGCTGATCAAATCGCTCGTCTTGCGATTCCCCATAGTATCGATCGATAGCTTAGATGATGATTTTCGATTGACGCTGCCCGATCTCTTCCAAAATCATATCTTCGCCTGGAGAAAAATAGGGAAGGACCAGATGGCGAACGGTCGCCGAATCCTCAACGATTGCAAGGCCCATTCCGTCCGGCACGTGGATGCCATGTTCCGCCAACACGACCTTCGGTTCCTTCAGAAATCGCTTTCTCAATTCGGGATCCGATGCAAATTTCAGGTACAACTCTGCCAGATTCGATTCCATGGTGCCCCTTTCTTCGATGATTTGTTTTTCTGTAGGAAACTCTCTGTATCTTTTATTCTGTCACATCGATCGCCGATCGAACAATGCAGATGGAGCGATGGTCTCGGTCTTGCTAGTCCCCCTTGATGGTCAACCGCAACCGATTCTTCCCATGGCTATACTGATATTCCGCCCGGTCCGTCATGTGACGCACCAGATGAATGCCCAAGCCGCCGATGCTCCTTTCTTCCAACGGGACGTTCAGGTCCGGCGTGGCTCGTTCCAGCGGATTAAAGGGACGGGCATCATCTTCCAGCTCCACCGTCAGCTCGTCGGGCTGCCAGGACAACCGGATGGTGATCCAGTGTTCAGTCTCGTCCGCATAGCCATAGGAGATGGTATTGGTCAATAGCTCGTCCAGCACGAGGTCCAACTTGGGCAGGAGCGCGGCGGGAAACCCGGGGTGTTTTTCCATCCGCTCCAGCATCGGCGCCAAGGTCCCGAGCTGCTCGATTCGATTCACCAGGCGGAATTCCCGTTGGTTCTGACAAGGAGCAGATTCTGCCGGCAGCTCCGGAGTGAGGTATTGGATCGCCAACATCGTGATGTCGTCCGATTGTTCCGTGCCACCCACATACTGGCGGATGCTCTCGCTGACGGCGCCAAGCAGTTCTTCGGGAGATTGAAAATCGCCTTCGACCAGTACCTGTTCCAGGCGTTCCTCCCCATACAACTGGTGCCGTTCGTCCATCGCTTCCGTCACACCGTCGGTGTAGGTGTAGAGGAACTCACCCCCCTTCAGGCAGAGCGAGTGCTCCACAAAGCGAGCCTCTTCGATCACCCCCAGAGCCGGGTTGGGACGGTGGGTCAGCGTTTCCAACCGGCCGCGACCGTGCAGGACATAAGGTGGATTGTGACCGGCGCTGGCGAACTGCAGATTGCCGTTGCGCAAATCCAGGAGTCCGCAAAAGGCAGTGACGAACATGCAGGAAGGATTGTTCTGGCAGAGCTGGTCGTTCAACTTGGTCAAAATCAGTACCGGATTGCTGTTTTCAGCCGCTGCCGAGCGAAACAAGGAGATGGTTACGGCCATGAACAGGGAAGCCGGCACCCCTTTGCCGGAAACGTCGCCGATGATAAAGCAAAGCTGATGCGGACTGGTCAGCAGGAAATCGTAAAGATCCCCTCCCACCATGCGAGCGGCTTCCATCGAGGCGAAAATGTTGAAGCCCTTGTGATCGGGAAAGGGCGGGAAGATCTTGGGAACCATCCCCATCTGAATGTCCCGGCCGATCTTCAGCTCGCTTTCGATCCGCTCCTTGGCCGCCGTGGTCTGCTTTAGATTGGCGATATATTCTTTCAGCGAACTCTGCATGGAGGCAAAAGAGCGGGTTAGCTGGCCCATTTCATCCTGACTCCGCGGCGTCGGTAGCGGACCGTCCAGATTCCCGGTGGCAATCACTTGGCTGGCCTTGGCCAATGCCGTGATCGGTCGGGTGAAGGAACGGGCAATCAAGAGAATCACCAGGAATAGCACGATGAAGCAGCCTGCCGCCATCAGGATCACGATTTGGGTGATCGCATTCAGCCCGGCCAGCACTTCTTCCGGTAGCAGCACCAATGCCAACGACCAGCCGCTGGAGGGCAATGGTGCGAAGGCCAACCACGTTTGCCGTTGCAAGTAGGGGCTCTCGATCACGGCCAGTCCGCGTTCTCCTCCAATCATCCTTTGCCCGATCTTTCGTAGATTCGGATCGTTCTGTTCTTCCGCTAGGCTGAAAATGGATTCGTTCATCACCCACTCCGACTGGGGGTGGGTGATAAAGGTCCCGTTTTGAGAAAGCAGCAAACCATAACCGGATTGGTAGATTTTCAGCTTGGCCACGAAACTGCGCAGTTGTTCCAGCGAAATATCAGCGGTGACGATACCCCAGAATACGCGCTGGTCCCCTACTTGATGATAGAAGGGAACCGAGTAGGTGGACATCATCAAACCACTGCCCCCCTCTTCGTTATAGAAAGGTTCGCTCCAAATCGGTTTTTGCAGCAGCTTGGGAATTTGATACCAGTCCATCGAGAAATAGGAATACGTCTGGCTGCCCAAGAACAACAGGGAGGCTTGATCGGAGCCGGTCCGGCGATAGGCGGAAGGCGCAAAGTAGATTGAATCCGGATTGAAGGCGTAAGGCTCGAAGGCGATAGTCAAGCCGGAGAGGTCGCTGTTTTGTTCCACCAGGCGTAGCAACCAATCGGTCAGTTCGTCGCGCACCACGTCGCCGGAGTTTTCCAAAATGTCGGCCAGCATCTGCGGGATCTTTTCAACGGGATTCAGCACGGTTTCAATCTGATTCACCGTGGCAGTGGTCAGGTTTTCGATGTTTTGTCGGGCGTCTTCTTCCATCTGGGCGCGGGTGTAGACGTAGTTGTTGAAGAAAATCAGAGAGAAGAGAATGGCATTGCTGACAAATAGGACCAGGATCAGCTTGAAGGCCAGTCCGCGCCGTTTGAACACGCTAAGGATTTCCTGCTAGGGGAATGCAAAAATCCTGGTAATTGGGCTGCTTCTGGATCAGTCCCGCCCGCAGTAGTTCCAAAGAGACAAAACCCAAGTCTTCCGGTTGCAGGACGCCCATTTCCCGCGGATCGCCAGCGGGCAAAATCAGCTCAGCCATCTTCGCCAGCATCCATTTCTGATGGACACGGTTGGTTCCGGTGTGGGCTGCGGCTGCATAGCGGATCACAATGTCGGTGGCTTCCTCCGGATGATCGAAGGCATACTGCCAACCCTCCAACGACGCCTTCACCATCGCCCGGCAGAGTGCCGGATCCCGGTCGTACGTGTTTTGCAGACAGTAAATCCCGTCCTCGGGAAAATTCAATTGGTAATCGGCAAACAAGAAGGTGTTCAATTCGGTCGAATCCAATCCGCTGTTCAACAGAAGGTGATACTCGTTATAGAGCATGGCGGATGCGACATCGATCGCTCCCCGCAGGAACAGATTCATGCTGGCGGATTGCGGGATTTCCACCACCTGGGCCTGGTACCTTCGAAACAGCGCGCGAGCGGGTATGGAGAAATCACCGCCCCACAATCCAATTTTCTTGCCGTTCAGGTCCTCCGGTTTAGCGATGCCGCTGGTTTTCTTGGCGATCAACATCAAGCCGGATTTTTGGATGATTTGGGCTAGATTCAGCAGCGGCGCTCCATTGTCCCATTGTTGCAGGGCGGAGGTGAGCCAATCGGTGGCAAAATCGGCCTTGCCTTGCTTGACCAGCTCCAAGGAGGAAGTCCCCGGCCCTCCGTGCACAAAATGGATCTCGATCCCATACTTGTCGTAGATGCCTTTTTCATACGCCATATAATAGCCGGCGAACTGGGCTTGCGGGATCCATTGCAGGGCAAGAACAACCTGTTTTTTGGCGGGTGACTGGGAGTAGGAAGGAATGGCGATGCCGAAGACAAAAACCAGCAGCATGGCAACCAGAACTGTCTTGCGCCAACCTCCGCTTCGCTGTTCGCTTTTGGCCATTTCGTCAGGTTTCCCCCCGGGCGCAACCGCCCCGGCTAGAAGGAGAGGATCGCTTCCTTGTAGTTGCGATGGACCTCCAGGAACATGTCAAAACCGGTCATCTTCAGCACGTCCTTGACCAATGGTGTGGGGTTGAGCAGCTTCAGATGCGGTGAAGTGAAGGTACCATCCCGAAGACCCCGGCTCATCGCTTCCTCGCCTTCCTTTGCCAGATCCCCCTTCAACATTT
>JAPLHX010000233.1 GCA_026389415.1 Coprothermobacterota bacterium
TGAGCGTTTTACAAAGGATTTCCATTGGTTTGGAAGGAATTGCGAACCTGCTCGGCGCAGGAATCGCTCTCGGCAAAGGCAGGGCTTACGGCTGGGGCATTGTGCTGACCTTCACCATGTATGTCTTTTAGATCTGGCTCGGTTAATATCGTTCCCCCTAGACCATTTTTGGCCCACAGTGCTCTTTTTCCTGGCCAGCCTATCAATCCTAGTCACCATTTGGCAGATTTACCGAGAGCTTCCACACCGTCGTTGGTATACTATATTTGCTAATAGACACCAAGGAAGGGGTATACTGAAGCCATGTCAGAAGAACAGATCTCCTCACTTGTACGACACAAAATCGCCATCCTGATGGACGGTGATAATGCACAAGCCAGCCTGTTGCCGCAAATCCTGGCGGAAGCAGGGAAATACGGGTTGGTTACCGTCCGCAGGATCTACGGTGACTGGACCACCTCCAACATGAATTCCTGGAAAGATGTGCTGAATTTTCATGCCGTCCAACCCGTTCAGCAATTCCGTTATACAGTCGGTAAGAATTCTACCGATAGCGCTATGATCATCGATGCCATGGACTTACTCCATTCCGGCGTGGTGGAGGGCTTTTGCTTGGTTTCCTCCGACAGCGATTATACCCGTCTGTCCACACGCATTCGGGAGGGTGGTGTGTTTGTGATGGGCATTGGGGCAAAAAAAACCCCCAAGCCGTTCGTCAATGCCTGCGACGTGTTCGTCTATACGGAAAACCTGGAAGCCGAGAACAAAGCCACCAAGGCCCGCGCGCATCGCAAGGACGCTACTAAAAAAGATGAGCCAAAGCCTGAACCAGAACCAGAGTCGATGCCACTCCTTCGTCGTGCCTTCGAAATGGCCGTGCAGGAAGACGGTTGGACCCGGCTGGATATCATGGGCAACGCTTTATACCAACTGGACCCTGGCTTTGATCCCCGCACCTACGGCCACCGGCAGCTTTCCCGCCTGATGGCCAGTTACAAAGAGTATTTCCAGATGCGCACCCAAGAGATCAACGGGTCCACCCTGTTTTTTGTGAAGATGAAGGAATAGGGCATCAAGGGATAGGCGCCAGCTACTGCAGTCTCCTTTCAGCCCGATGCAGACAGCAAGGTCAAGCGTGCGGTATTCTGCCGGTCAACAGGATGTCACCGAATGAGGAGCACCCTGCAGACAATGAACATTCATCCCTGCAAAGGGTGCGATGCCTGCCATAAATCGGAAGATGGCGAATGCACGACCCGGGACGACATGGCCATCTTGTTTCCCAAGCTTCGCAGCGCCGATGGCATTGTAATCGCCAGCCCGGTGTACTGGTTTAGCTTGAGCGCACAAATCAAGGCCTGCATCGACCGATGGTATGCGTTTGAGACTCCCCAGGGAAACGCTCTGGCCGGCAAGCAGTTCGCCCTGGTCCTGACCTACGGAGATACCGACCCCTACTCTTCCGGGGGTGTCAATGCGATCCGCACCTTTCAGGACATCTGCCGCTATCTGCGAGCGCAAATAGCCGGAATCGTCTACGGTTCGGCGGGAGATGCCGGTGCAATCCAACAGCAGCCGGCACTGCTGGAAAAGGCCTACAAATTAGGTCAAAAGCTAGGTTCTGCCAATTGAGCACCATCGATCCAAAATTTGGTACGGACATCTCTACAGCAGCCAAGGAAGTGGAGTGTGAACGCTTGTTTCAGCATGTTCAGGCCTTGGAGGGTCCACGGGATCCATCCAGTCATTATCAAAAACTGCAAGAAGCCGGCCACTATATCCTTTCTTCTTTCCAGCAAATTGGCCTAACCGTTGGTATCCAGGAGTTCAGCCTGGAGAGTGGTTCAAGCACCTACCAAAACGTTGAGGGGGCGATCCCCGGCTCTGGACCGGAACTGCTGGTGGTGGCTCATTACGACACCGTACCGGACAGCCCTGGGGCCAACGACAACGCTTCGGCGGTAGCGGTCATGTTGGAAGCGGCTCGAGTTTTAAAGAAGGTCGGATCTTCCAATCTTCGGTTCATCGGGTTCACCCTGGAAGAAAGCGATCCGTTCTTTGAAGGCAAGATCCATCACTTGGCGCGTTCTCTAGGCCTGATGGATTCACAGCATCGTTACCTGCGCTGGCACACACAAAAGCTGATGAAACGGCTTTCTTCCCTGGCCAAGGGAATGCGTTTGCACGCGAGCGACTTCGCAGAAGCGATCACCCTAGCCCATAAACAGTTGGAGTCGGAGATGGACGAGAAGGAAAACCTGTTGGCTCAGGAAGTGGCCGTGCTCTACCGTGGAATTAGCCACAAATCCTGGCCAGGCATTCTTGCTACGATCGGCAGCGCTCGCTGGGTGGAAGAAGCCATAAAACGCAATGCATTGATCCAGGGAGTGATCTGCTTGGATACCGTCGGCTATTGCTCCCAGCAGGCGAATTCCCAGCACCACCCTCCGGGTTTCCAGCCATCGGTATTTCCGCATCACGGAATCTCGGATTTCACCCGTGGCAATTTCCTGGCCGTGATCGGCGACGGGCAATCCGGTTTTCTAAGCGAGGCGTTCCACGAGCAGAGCGCCCAGCCATCCGTCGATCTCCCCCATATCAGCTTGCAACTTCCGCTGACGTTTGAACAATTCGCGATGGGCATGCCGGACCTGCTCCGCTCGGACCACGCGCCCTTTTGGCGGGCCGGGTTTCCAGGCCTGTTGCTGACCGATTCGGCCGAGTTTCGCTATCCCTATTACCACACACCCGCCGATACGATCGACAAGTTGGATTTCGATTTCTTAGCCAAGGTCTGCCAGGCCGTCGTGGCCACGGCGATGGCGCTAACGTAACAATACGTAAGATTGGAGTTAGCCAAAGCTTTAGCGCTAGGATAGAGCCTTTCGCACCGAAGTAGCTCCGGATTTCCCCTGCTTGACTCATTGGTAACGCAATCCCTGCCTGAGTCGGAACCAGCCTGTGATATATTCATATTGGTATGCAGGAACATCGAAACTTGCCAGTGACAGGCTACACAAATACCCCGACCGGACCGGACCGCTATTGGCAAGGTTCTGCTGATGATCTTCTGGCAGCGCTGGGCACCTCGGCTGGCGGACTACGCCAACAAGAAGCGAGTAAACGACTGACCCATATGAGCTCCAACCGCTTGCGGACCAGCAAGCGCTTCTCCGTCCCGTTGATGTTGCTTGCGCAATTCAAAAGCCCCATTATTCTGATCCTGATCGGCGCTTCCCTGGTTTCCCTTTACTTTGCGGACTATTTAACGGCCGGGATCATCCTCGGCATCGTTTTTCTCTCCGGCATTCTGGGCTTCTTCCAGGAGCACTCCGCCTCCAATGCTTTGGTCAATCTTTTGAAAGTGGTCAAAATCTCCAGCACCGTCCTCCGGGATGGTCAACAGAACCAAATTGCCAACGAGGAGATCGTACCGGGCGATATCCTGCTTTTTTCAGCGGGGGCCATGATTCCGGCTGATTGCCGGCTGCTGGAGGCGAATCATTTGCACATGGAGGAGGCGATGCTGACCGGGGAGACACTGCCGGTGGATAAAAACATCGCGCCGGTTCCCTCGGACAACCCCAGCATTGGGCAAATGAGCAACATCCTTTTCATGGGTACTCATGTCCGAACCGGTTCCGCCAAGGCGGTGGCCGTGCGTACCGGCCGTAGCACACAGTTTGGCCAGATTGCCGAGCACTTGCGCCTGCGACCACCACAGACCGAATTCGAGCGCGGTATCACTCGTTTCGGCTATTTCCTGCTGGAAGTAACGCTGTCGTTGGTTTTCTTGATTTTCGTCTTCAATGTGGTTTTTCATCGTCCGGTGTTGGATTCCCTGCTGTTTTCCCTGGCTTTGGCTGTCGGTTTGGTCCCCCAATTGCTACCCGCGATCATCACCGTGAACCTGGCCAAGGGTGCTCAGGCAATGGCCAAAAAAAAGGTGATTATAAAACGGCTGGCTGCCATCGAGAACTTCGGCAGCATGGAGATCCTCTGCACAGACAAGACGGGCACCCTGACGGAAGGTTTGGTGGAACTGCAATCCTGTCTTGATGCGACGGGTCAACCTTCGGAACGCGTACGGTTTTTCGGTTACTTAAACGCGCAGATGGAAACCGGGATTCGGAATCCGATCGATGAGGCGATCTGCAACAGTGGCCCATTGGATATTTCTGCCTTCTTAAAAATCGATGAGGTCAACTGGAGCAACTCTACTCGGAGTGGAGCAGCAAGGGCTTACGCATCCTGGGGGTGGCAATCCGCTCCCTGGGTCCGCAGGACCGGTTCGAGTCCGAGGACGAACGCCAGATGACATTCCTCGGTTTCTTGCTGCTGCTGGATCCGCCCAAGACCGATGCGCGTGAAGCGCTGGCCCGGTTGGAGAAAGCCGGTGTCAGGATCAAGTTAATTACCGGTGACAATCGCCTAGTTTCCGCCTATATCGCAGAGCAGGTGGGACTTTCCAGCCCTCAGGTGATCACCGGCGATACGATGCGGGAAATGAGTGACGAGGCCCTGATCGCTGCCGTCCGGGATACCAACGTTTTTGCTGAAATTGAGCCGAATCAGAAAGAACGGATCATTCACGCGTTTCGCAAAGCCGGCTTCGTGGTGGGTTACATGGGGGATGGAATCAACGATGCTCCTGCTTTGCACATGGCCGATGTCGGCATTTCGGTAAACACGGCAGTGGATGTGGCCAAAGATGCGGCGGAAATCGTTTTGCTGGAAAGTGGCCTGAACATCCTGGCGGATGGTGTGGCCGAAGGACGGCGCACGTTTGCCAACACGATCAAATATATCTTCATGGCGACTTCCGCCAATTTTGGCAACATGTTTTCCATGGCCGGTGCTTCGTTGCTCTTGCCATTCCTGCCGTTGCTTCCCACTCAGATCCTGCTGACCAATTTCCTCACCGATTTCCCAGAACTGACGATTGCCACCGATCGGGTCGATCCAGAAATGGTGGATCTTCCGCATCGTTGGGACATCCGCTTCATCCGCCGTTTTATGGTGTACTTCGGACTGCTTTCTTCTGTTTTTGATTATGCGACCTTCGGGATTTTGCTGCTCTTGCTGCAAGCGGATCCTGTCCTCTTTCGCACAGGCTGGTTTGTGGAATCGGTGCTCTCTGCCTTGTTGATCGTCCTGGTCGTCCGAACCCGGCGCCCTTTCTACCGCAGCCGAGCCAGTCCCTACCTGATCGGCGCCACCGCTTTGATTGCGATCGTGGTGATTGTCCTCCCCTACTCCGGGTCGATCGCCCGCCTGTTCCAGCTTACCCCATTACCTTGGTCGTTCTGGTTGACCATGGTGGGTATCCTATCTGCTTATGCATTTTGTGCCGAATTGGTGAAACGCTGGTTCTATCGCGCTCCAGGTTCGCGACGCATATCACCGAAATAGCCGAATCCAGAATCAGCAGAAACGAAGCAAGTCATTCCGAATCCCACCACGCGGAAACACATTGGGTCGCCACTGGCGACCCAATGTGCAGCAAGGAGGTAAAGCAGAATGTTATTGCAGGGTTTGCGGCATCTCTCCCAATGTGATCGTGACGGTCAACGTCTGGCCGTTGCGCGATAGCGAGAGCGCGATCATATCCCCGGGATTTTTTTCCTGGATCATTTGCCGAAGGGTGTTGTCGGGGGAGAAAGCTTTTCCGTCCAGTGTCAGAAGAATATCATTTTTTTGCAGACCGGCTTCGGCCGCCGGACTGTTGGCCTGAACCTCCCCCACAATGATTCCGTCGGTCGAGGAAAGATTCAGTTGCCCAGCCATCGATTGGGTAATCAGACTGTAGGTGATGCCGATCCAGGGATGGATCGCCCGACCGGTCTTCAGGATGTCTTCCAGGCTCTTGCGGGCTGTGTCGATATCCACGGCAAATCCAAGACCTTGCGCCCCCTGGATGATCGCGGTGTTGATCCCGATCACTTCTCCCTGGATGTTCACCAGCGCTCCGCCGGAGTTGCCGGGGTTAATGGCAGCATCCGTCTGAATCAGGTTAGTCAATGTGGCACCGCTGTCCGAACCATCCAGTGTGCGACCGAGGGCACTAACGACACCCACCGTGACTGAATTCTCGAACCCATAGGGATTGCCAATGGCGATCGCCCAAGATCCCACTTTCAGGTTGGAATCACTGGCTAGCTTTGCTTCGGGAAGACTGGTGGAATCGATTTTTACCACGGCGATATCGGCCCAGGCATCATTGCCTAGCACTTTACCGGTGAAGGTGCGGCCATCCGGCAAGGTAACCTTAATGTCCACCGCATTCTTCACCACATGATTGTTGGTCAGGATGATCCCGTTCTTTCCGTCCACAATCACGCCAGACCCTTGGCCTTCGGCCGGTTGCTGCCGGTCGGGCACCATATAGCCGGGGAAGTTGAAGGGGTTGGTGGATTCGCTTTGTTGAAATGTACTGTCGATGAAGACTACCGCGGGCGCCACATTTGCCACGGCCGTGGTGATCCCGTCTTGGCTGTCTGAACCGACCTCCGGCAACAAAATGGGAGGTTGCGCACTGCTGGGAATCAGGGAGTCTGTCTGATTCTGGCTGGACCCCGGCTGAACGGGAGTTATCTGGGTGGTACAGCCCGCTGCAGCCCCAATCACTAGGATGCTCGCTATTAAAATCGCTATCAGTTTTGATTTCATCGTCTTGCTCCTTTCGTCCCTTTCATTAAAGCGCAGTGGTTTAAAGGCGAAAGAAAGGAATTGTAATGACTTTGTAAAGAATGCAAGGTTGCAAAAATGAAACAAGCAAAGCAGTCATCCGGTATCATATAAGTGTGGGAATTCCTGGCACATCGGGAAGAAATGGAGAAAACATGATCAATCGTTTTGTTGCGATTCTGCTGGTTTTCGTATTTGGCACTGTCTCTATCTCTTTGGTTGAAACCAAAGCAGGGAGTTATGAATTCGTCAACGCCAGTCCTATGGCCACTTCTGATAGCAGTTTCACGGACATAAGCAGCGATTTCTGGGCGTATCCGGCGATCCAATCGCTGGCGCAGGCGGGGGTGATCAAGGGTTATCCGGATGGCAGCTTCCAACCGGATAAGTCCGTCAGCCGGGCAGAGTTCGCCACGATGGTGGTTGCAGCTTTGAACCTTTCCTTCGTGCTGGTGGAATATCCCACCTTCCCCGACGTGCCGGGCAACCACTGGGCCCTGACCTACGTAGAGACAGCAGTGGCCAACCACCTAGTGAAGGGTTATCCAGACGGTAGCTTCCGGCCGGAAGGGGAGATTACCCTGGCCGAGATCCTGACGGTGATTATCCGGGCTAAGGGCTGGTCTCTGGTGGATCCCCCAACCCCCCCACCCCGGATCCTGGTGGAGGAAGCCGACAGGCGCGTCCGTTTCCTGGATTCCTCCGATTGGTTTTATCAGACGGTGGGAACAGCCGTGACCCATGGCTTGCTGACCTTTCCGCAGGACACACAAATCGTATGGCCAGGGACAAATAGCGGGGAATCCCAGATTCGCTTTAATTCACCGGCCAGCCGGGCACAGACGGCGGTACTCCTGCAGAGGATGTTGCAATAGAAGAGTATTCTACCCCCGAAACGACCATCGTTACTCCGGCGTTAAGTGGGCAATCCCGCGTCTCCGAATCCAACGCTCCCATTTTCATCGAACTTTTCCACAAAGAAGGGATCGGTGGAGATCTTGAAATGGCGTTGACGGTGAGGTTGAACCCCGAAGGCCTGCCAAATACGATGGACCGTGGGCGGAGAAATCTGAGTCTCACGGGCCATGGTGCGGATCGACTAATGCGTCCCGTCCGCCGGTTTGGTTTGGAGCGTTTTGCGCATCGGTTCCTCCGTGGTGTGATGCCTCATGATCGCGTGGCGGCGCACTCTCCCGGACGAACCTGAGCCCACTGGAATCGGGAAGGGGGCATCGCTAGGGTACTGTTTGACTTTGAGAAGCCTGCCCGCTTTGGTGGCCAAGATGACTGGGGGGGGTTCCTCCAGCACGAGGGGCTGAAACTGGATCTGGAGCCCTGGGAGGACGGATATTGGAGTTCACATCAACCCGATGCCTTCGAGTGGTGGTACCTCGAACCCAAGTTGGAATTGGCGATTCGTCTCGGCGATGCCCCTGCCTGAAAGCAGGATCGGGCGATCTGCTAGCCGATGTTCCTGCGCTAGTCCGCCAATAGCCTCGTCAGAGTTTGTCCGGTTCGGTGCCCGCCCAGGTCTGCAGCGCTTTCTGAGTGGACGGCTTGCGCAGGAAGAGCATGCTGCGCAGTTTCAGCCACCACGACGGTGTGGGGGGCTTCAGCAACTCCCGCAGGGCTGGCGTGTCCGGTAGACCGGCCAGGGCCAGGGTTGCGCCCATCGAGTCGGCATAGCTCACCGATTCGGCAAAGCCGCGACCCACATCCTGTCCTTCGGCGTCTT
>JAPLHX010000163.1 GCA_026389415.1 Coprothermobacterota bacterium
CCGATCTCCAGAGGCGTTTTTCCGATCAACGCATGCGCCGGAATTCCGAGTTGATGTTCGACTGCCGGATTGCAGTAGATATGGCGCAGGTTGGTGTCGAAACGGACGATCATGTCGGTGGCGTGTTCAACCAGGGTTGAAAAGTCTCTCTCTCTCTCTCTCTCTCTCTGCTTTTCCTCCGCCCGTTGCTCTGCACCAGGCTGCTCAGATGGTCGGTGTTCGTCGCTCATCGCTGTCCCACTTTCATCGTTCGATTTTACCCATTCTCACCGCTCTGTCTTCCCAGGGCCGGCCGGGAAAGGGGCAGGGCGATCTCTTCGGCCTGCCGGCGCAGAGCCTGCTCACCGCTTACCGAAGGGGTGACGTCATCGGGTTTCGTGTTCCTGGTCGTCATTGCGTGCCTCCTCCGGCGCCATCAGCAACTTCTCTTCCTATTAACCGCGAATACACGCGAATAGCCGCTAATAAATTCTCTTCGTTTCTTGATTCGCGTTCATTAGCGTTCATTCGCGGTTCCGGTCTACATCGTTCGGCATTTTCAGTGCTCACCGCTCTGTCTTCCCAGGGCCGGCCAGGAAAGGGGCAGGGCGATTTGGAAGGTAGTCCCGTGGTCCTCCCCCCTTGCTGGAATTCCTGTTCGCTTCCTCAAGTTATCGGACAGGTGCGTAGTTGTCAAACCTCGCTTTCGTGCATCGGATTCCCCATCCGCAGGATTGCAGTTTGGCTCGAGACGATGCCTATCGGCTCATTCTTTCTGCAGTTGAAGATTCCAGGGATTCCAGATAACGACCGCATCCACTGTTCCCGCTGCCAGAGCCGCGCTCATCTCACGGGCGTTGATGTTTTTGCGCGTGATCTGTGTTCCGGCGATGCCGTGCAGGGAGAGGAAGGAATCCAGGAAATACACTGCCGAAGTACCAAAAGTCACCCCGATCGTTCTCCCCGCCAGGTCCGCAGATACGGTAATCCCGCGATCCTTGCGGGCCACGATCGCCAGGTTGTTCCTGGCAGTGGCCACATGCGCCATGATGGAGGTCGGTTGGCCACCGGAAATGGCCAGCATCAGTGGGAAGTCTGCGGAGATGGCCAGATCCGCCTTGCCGTCCAGCACCGCTTGCAGGGCCAGCTTACCGGACTCGAAGGACTGGGATGTGACCGCCAGCCCTTCCTCAAGGAAGTACCCTTTCACCAGGGCGATATCAAACAAGGTGGAAAGAGGTGGCGAAGGACAGGCCACCCGGATTACTTCCGCCGGGGAGGAGGCGGAGGGCGATCCCTGGCAGGCCGGGAGCAAGAGGAGGCACAGGATCAGCAACCAAAGCTGGCATGAGGCGTTCCGTCTAACGCTGCGACTCATTTTGCCCATACCCACCTGCACTTTCCTGGGCGAACCTGCAATACCGAATTTCAGGCTGCCTCCAGTATACTCCAATATCCTTGCGCTGCTACTGACCCTCCCCTTCATTTTTCTCCCTACCCCGATCGGCGCCGGACGGAGAAGGCCGCCAACAGGAAGAAGAAGGCGATAAAAGCGGTCAGGATCAACAGTGACAGCCAGATCGAGCCAAATCCGTTCCCCTTCACCATCACATCCTGCAAGGCCTGGATGGCGTAGGTCATCGGCAAGGCGGCGGCAATCCCCCGCAACACCGGCACCATCTGCTGCACCGGCCAAAAAAAGCCGCAGAGGAGGATTTGAGGAATGATCACGATCGGGATGAACTGGATCGCCTGCAGCTCGTTACGGGCGAAGGCGGATAGCAGCACCCCCAGGCTGACGCTCATTAAAATCACGAAAAAGTTCACCAGGAAGACCAGGCCGATGGAACCGGCGTAGTGGATCCCCAACACGTAGACGGCGAACAGGATAATGATCAGGGACTGCACCAGGGCGAAGATCAGGAATCCCAGGGCATAGCCCAGCACGATCTCCCCCCGGCCCAGGGGAGACACCAGCAGGCGTTCCACCGTGCCGCGGGAACGCTCGCGCAGGAAGGAGATCACCGAGAGCAGAAACACGAAAAAGAAGACAAAAAAGGTGATGAAGGCCGGAGCCAGGTAATCCACCGAGCTCCAGTCGGCTCCGCCATACACGTACTCTGCCTGCAGTTGGGGGAGGGCCGGTGCATTGGGTTCCAGGGTTTGCAGTTCCTGCATCACCCGCGCCAGGCCGGCCATCGTCCGACCGGCAGTGGAGGCATCGGTGCCGGCCACGATCAACCGCACTGTGGGGCTTTCCTTTTGCTGGAATTGAGTCAGCAGGTCGTCGGGCAGCACCAGGGCCGCGTTCAGCTCGCCGTTCTGCACCAGTTCCTTTGCGGTCGCGGCGTAGACTTGCGTCAGCGTGAACTGCTGATCTTCCAACAAGGAGCTCAGCTGCTGCTGGAAG
>JAPLHX010000226.1 GCA_026389415.1 Coprothermobacterota bacterium
TACCGTCTCCCACCACGCTCTCCGCCAGATCCTCAATGTTTTTAATCACCGGTTTCATACCAGCACCTCCAAGAATCTGCAGTTTTCTGTCCCCTTTATTGGTTGTTCCTAATTCTGTGATTTGTTTTTGGTTTCAACTCGAAACTCGCAACTCGAAACTCGTCACTGTTTTTCCAGTTCTTCCTTCACGATCCGGTTCAGCAACTCCGGGTTCGCTTTGCCCCCGGACCGTTTCATCGCTTGGCCCACGAAGAAGCCGAACAACGCATCCTTACCCAGGCGGTAAGCTTCCTGTTCTTTGGGGTTTTGGGCCAAGGTTTCCTGCACCCAGCCCCGGATCGTTTCCGGATCCAAGATTTGACCCAGCGCTTTCTCATGCACCACTTCACCGGCACTCTTGCCCGTGGCCAGCATCTCGGCGATCACCGTTTTTCCGATTTTGGAGGAGATCGTGCCCCGGTGAACCAGTTGCAGAAGCTCGGCTAAACCCTCGGGCCGCAGCGGAATCTCGTCAATCGTGCAATTGCGCGCGTTTAAGGTCTTGGAAACCTCCGACAGCAGCCAGTTGGCAATCTCTTTGCCGTGGGGGAACACCGACAACGTGCGGTCGAAGAACCGGGCCAATTCCGGCGCGTTGGCGATGGTGGCCGCTTCGGCCGGGAAAAGCCCCATTTCGTGCAGCCGCCTGCGCCGCTCTTCCGGCAACTCCGGCAGTCGTTGGCGCACGGTATCGATCCACTCTGGAGTGATCTCTAAAGGTACCAGATCCGGCTCCGGGAAGTAGCGGTAATCCTCCGCTTCCTCCTTGGTGCGGCCGGAGACGGTGATTCCGCTGGACTCCTTGAAGTGCCGCGTTTCCTGCACCACGGGTTCTCCCCGGTCCAACAAAGCATTCTGTCGCTCGATCTCGTATTCCAACGCTTTGCGGACGAAGCGGAAGGAATTTATGTTTTTGATCTCGGCGCGAGTGCCGGCGTCCAGCGAGATGTTGACATCACAGCGCAACGCGCCTTCCTCCATATTTCCGCTGGAAATGCCCAGCGTGCGCAGGATCGCCCGCAGCTCGGTCAGATAGGCGGAGGCTTCCTCGGCCGAGGTGATGTCCGGGGCGGAGACGATCTCCAGCAGCGGCACGCCCGACCGGTTGAAGTCCACCAGGGAGGTAACGGCATGTTCAGTGATGGAGCGGCCGTGCATCATCTTGGCCGTGTCTTCCTCCATGTGCACCCGGATGATCCCGATCCGCCGGTGGCTCTGTTCGGTTTCCACCATCAGGTAGCCGTTGCGGGAGAAGGGCACGTCGTACTGAGAGATCTGGTAGCCCTTGGGGAGATCCGGATAGAAGTAGTTTTTGCGGTGAAACTGAGAGAAGGGCTGGATCTGGCAGTGCAGCGCTAGAGCCACGGCAAAGGCGGATTCCACCGCCCGACGGTTCAGCACCGGCAACGCGCCGGGCAGGGCCAGGCAGACCGGACAGACCCGGCTGTTGGGACCCGCGCCGAACTCCACCGAGCAGCCGCAGAACATCTTGCTGGCCGTGTTCAACTGCACGTGTACTTCCAAACCGATCGTGGGGCTACGCACGGAGCGCCCCCGCCGGCGGCGGCACCAGATCGTGAAGGCCGGTGGCTTGCTGGAAGCGCCAGGCAGCCTGCAGGATGCGAGACTCCGCCAAGGTGGGCCCCACCAATTGCAGCCCCACCGGCAAGCCTCCCTCGATGCCCATCGGCAAAGAAAGGGAGGGTAGCCCGGCTAGCGAGATGGGGATGGTGAAGAGGTCAGCCATGTACATTGCCAGGGGGTCATTCACCTTTTCACCCAGACGGAAGGCCGTACTGGGGGTAGTGGGCACGGCGATTAGGTCCACCACCCCGAAAGCCTGTTCGAAATCGCGCCGGATCAGCGTGCGTACCTGCTGCGCTTTCAGGTAGAAGGCATCGCGATAGCCGGCGGAGAGGGCATAGGTCCCCAGCATGATCCGGCGCTTGACCTCCGCGCCGAACCCCTGGCCGCGGGTTGCCTGGTAGAGATCCTTCAGGCTCTCGCCTGGAACGCGCAGCCCGTAGCGGATCCCGTCGAAACGAGCCAGGTTGGCCGATGCCTCGGCCGGTGCAATCAGGTAGTAGGTTGGCAAGGCGTAGTGCGAGTGGGGGAGGGAGATCGATTCGATAGCGAACCCCAACCCACGCAGTGTATCCAACGCACGATGAAAGGTTCGTTCCACTTCCGGCGTCAATCCCATCGCCAACCAATCGCCGGCGAAGCCGATCCGCAGGGAACCGGGGTTGTTTTCCAACTCCCGCGAATAGGGAGGCACCGGCTCGTTCAGAGAGGTGGAATCCAGCGGGTCGTATCCGGCGATTACTTCCAGCAGCAGTGCACAGTCTCGCACATTGCGGGCGAACGTTCCCACCTGGTCCAACGAAGAGGCGAAGGCGATCAGACCGTAACGGGACACTCGGCCGTAGGTCGGCTTGAAGCCGCATAGACCGCAGAAGGAGGCCGGCTGGCGCACCGAGCCGCCGGTGTCCGTCCCTAAGGAGAGGAAGGCCTGACCGGAAGCCACGGCCGCGGCCGAGCCACCGGAAGAACCCCCCGGCACCCGTTCCAGGTCCCAGGGATTTCGGGTGGGGAAGAAGGCCGAGTTCTCCGTGGAAGAACCCATGGCGAACTCGTCGCAGTTGGTCTTCCCCAGAAGGACCGCTCCCCCCTGTTCCAGCCGTTCGATCACGGTAGCGCTGTAAGGCGGGACGAAATCCTCCAGGATGCGGGAGCCGCAGGTAGTGCGCAGTCCCTTGGTGGCTAGGTTGTCCTTGACGGCCACCGGCAATCCGAACAGAGGCCCGGGCATTTCACCTTTGGCTCGCCGTTGATCCAACGCGGAGGCTTTGGCCAGGGCCCGTTCCCCGTCCTGCGTCAGGAACGAATGGATCCTGACTTCCGTTTGCGACATCCAGTCCAGCGAAATCTCCATCAGTTCGCGGCAGGAGAGTTCCCCCCGCGACAGCATCGGCAGGATTTCGTGGGCCGGGCGCCGCAGCAGGGGATTCATTCTTCTTCCAGGATGGCGGGGATACGGAAGCAGTCCCCTTCCCGGTCTGGCGCGTTCCGCAGCACATCCTCCACCGTCAGGCTAGGCCGGGCGATGTCCTCCCGCATCACGTTGACCAGCGGCAGCACCCCGCTGGTGGGCGGGATCCCCGTCGTGTCCAGTTCGGAAACCTGGCTGAAGTGGGACAAGAGTGACTCCATCTGCCGGCGCAGCACCTCCAGCTCCTCCGGTGAAAACCTCAACCGAGCGAGTTGGGCGATGTGCAGTGCATCCTCTGTAGTGACTTTCACGGTGTTTGATCATACCTCCTTATCCGGTCACCAGATTCCAAGGTAATGCCACGATGTTCTGAGCAAACCGACGGATTTCTTTTCCGCCGTGGAGCAGAATCCCACCCGCAGCATGGGGCACCTCTTGCAGGAATACCCGGATTCCCGCGGTATCCCGGAAGCTGGGTCGATCGGTCGCTTTCAATTCAATTGCCAGTATTTGCCGGCCATGCTCCAAAATAAAATCCACTTCCATACCGGAACGTTGCCGCCAGGTGAACAGGCGGCCCGGCGGTGTCCATAGACTGACCAGCACCCGCAATTGATGATACAGGAATGTCTCGAAGAAATTCCCCCACTCTTTCGCATGGTTCAGCGATTCCCGGGTGAAATAGCCGGATAGAAAAAGAGCCAACCCTACCTCTCGCCAAAACACTTTAGGCGATTTCATCAGTCGAGTGGAATGACTCGATGCAAAAGCGGGCAGACGCTCTACCAGGTAAGTAGCTTCAAGCAGATTCAGATATCGATGAGCGGTCGGTTGCTTCAGTTGCGCGTCTCGAGCCAATCCCGATTGATTCAGGATTTGCCCGCTCCGGAGCGCCAGCAACTGCATAAATCGGCGAAAATCCACGAGATTCGCAATCTGAGAAATCTGCCGCAAGTCCCTCTCCAGATACGTGGAGACGTAACCATCCCACCATTGCATCTTGGATTCCTCCGAGGAGAAACGCAGGAGAGCCGGCATTCCGCCACCAGCCATAAGCGATGTAGGGTCGGGTGGAGACTCCACCGTAGCATCCGATGGCCATTCCCCGTGCAGGGCACGCCATAAAACATCGGAAGGAGGATGCATTTGTAGCTCGCCATGGGTTAACGGATCCAACACGAAATAGACCGCACGACCGGCAAGACTCTCGCTTAAACGAGAAAGCAAGAGCCAATTTGCTGATCCGGAGAGGATAAAACGTCGGTCCGGTTGTTGATCAACTGCAAGCTTGATTGCAGAGAAAACCGATGGCGCTTTTTGCGCTTCATCCAGCACGATCGCATCCGCATCTGCCCATAAAGACCCGGGATCGGTTCTGGCTTGAGCCAGCGTATCCAGATCATCCAGATTCCAATAACGCCAACGACGAAACGGTTCCTCATGCTTTAGCAATGTACTCTTGCCAACCTGCCTCGCGCCGGTCAGGACCACAACCGAATGGTCCTGGCTGGCTTGCTGCAACACCGGTGTAATCCAACGGGGCAGATAGCGAAAACGTGTTGAATAGTTTTTATTCACGATATGAATAATATCTCAAGATGATCCCTAAGGGAATCATCCACCGAAATTGCCTACTAGAGCAGCGTTCCCAAGAAGTAAGCCGCCACCACCGTCAGGAACACCGCCACCAGGCTGGCGCCCATGGCGTGCCGAGGTTTTAGGCTGTGCAGTTTCCAAAGCACCCGGTAGTAGACAAACCAGCCCCAGATCGGTCCGATGAAACCCAGCACCAGGTCCAGCACTTTCATGCCGAAGGTGGGATTGCTCTGGGCAATTACAGGTAACACGAACAGAGCGTCGAGGCTCATCAGCAGGATGGTGGCCAACACCGGGAAAAAGAAGGCGGACGGGGTGGCGTGGATCGTTTCCGGCAGTCCAGCCTGCCCCTTGGAATTCAGGCACCAGACGTAGGCAATGAAGCCACAGAACAACCAAAGGAGCAAGGCGATCGGGATCACCATCAACAACAGCGACTGGAAAGAGCCCCGCAGTAAACTGGCCGCTAGCACGATCAGCAAGCCCAGCACAATACCGATCGTCGCATTGGAGATCCACAAGCGGCGCTGGGGTAGAGAGCCGGCCAGGAACGCCAAATCCTCCGGACTTTTCAATCCGGCTACGAGCAAGGAAATCAGGTCATTCATCGTTTCGTGTCCTCCAGCATGGCTACGAATTCTTCTTCCTTCAAGATGCATACGCCCAGTTTTTTCGCCCTGTCCACTTTGCTGCCGGGTTTCTCGCCCGCCACCACAAAACCGGTCTGGGACGAAACCGAGGATGTGGCTTCCCCCCCCAATTCCTTCACGATCTGTTCCGCTTGCTCGCGGGTGAAGCCCGCCAGTGTGCCGGTAAACACGAAGGTTTTCCCTTGCCAAGGGAGTGCACCGGTTTTGGACGGTGACTCCTCCTCCAGGTGCAGGCCGGCCTGGCGCAGCTCGTCGATCAACCGGCGGGTTTGCAGTTGGCGGAAGAACACCACCACGCTTTTGGCAATGGAGGGACCAATACCGGAGAGGGCCTGCAGATCTTCCTCTGTCACCGCAAAGAAATCCTCGATGGAATGGTATTTGCTCGTCAACAGTTCGGCCACATGCCATCCAACCTGATCGATACCCAGGGCGGTCAGAAGTTGGCGCAGGGGCCTGTTCTTGCTGCTTTCGATCTGTCCCAACAGCTTTGTCGCCAACACGGAGCCCATTCGTTCCAGCTTTAGCATTGGATCGATGGAAAGGCGATAAAGGTCGGCGACATCTTTCACCAACTCCGATTTGTACAACGCAACAATAATTGCCGGACCCACGCCATCCATCCCCATCACCGCTGCGAAGTGCAGCAGCCGTTCGCTGACTTGAGCCGGGCAGGAAATGTTAGTGCAGCGGGTCACCGCTTCCCCCGGCAACCGCAACGTCTCCGCGCCGCACACCGGACAATCCTTGGGCATCACAAACGATGGTTCCTGCCCCGTCCGCCGTTCTGTCAGAACGGATAAAATCTCCGGGATCACGGCTCCCGCCTTGTGGACCACCACCCAGTCGCCGAGGCGGACGTCCTTGCGTCGCACTTCATCCTCGTTGTGCAGGGAGGCGTGGGAGACCGTGGAGCCGTCTATCACCACCGGGGTCATCACCGCCACCGGCGTCAGCGTGCCGGTGCGGCCGACGTAAACGGTGATCTCCTGCACCTGGGTGATCTCTTCCGCGGCCGGGAATTTGTAGGCGATCGCCCATCGCGGGCTGTGGCTGGTGGCGCCCAGGCGTTCCTGCAAGGCTAGAACATTCACTTTCAGGACCGCCCCGTCCACGCCGAACGGCAGCTCGCCCCGGCGGGCCTGCCAATCCTGGCAAAAGGCGATCGCGTCCTCCACGGAAGGAACCAACCGAAAGGCCGGGGGTTGCTTGAAGCCGGCGGACCAGACGTATTCCATCGCCTCGCCATGGGTGGAGAAGGTCCGCCCCTCCACCACGCCGACGGAGTAGGGGAAGAAGGACAGTTTGCGCCGGGCTGTGATCTTGCTGTCCTGCTGCCGTACGCTGCCGGCGGCGGCGTTGCGCGGGTTGGCAAATGGTGGTTCCTCGCGGGAGAGCCGCTCTTGGTTTAGGGTTTCGAAATCGGGATAGGTCATGATCACTTCACCCCGCACCTCCAGCAGTGCCGGTGGATCCACCGGCAGCAACTGCAGCGGGATCGTCTTCAACGTGCGCAGGTTGATGGAGATGTTCTCCCCTTCGGTGCCATCGCCCCGGGTGGCGCCCACGGAAAAATGTCCCCCCTGGTAGGAAAGGGAAACGGCCAGCCCGTCGAACTTCAGTTCGCAGGCATACTCGATCGGAATCTCACCCAAAAGGCGCTTGACCCGCTTGTCGAAAGCCCGCAGGTCTAGGGCGGTGAAAGCGTTGTCCAGCGACTGCAAGGGCAGGCGGTGGCGCACAGCCCCAAACTCCTTCACCGGCGGTGCCCCCACTCGCTGGGTGGGGGAATTGAGCGTTACCAGGTCCGGGTATTCCTCTTCCAACGCCTGCAGCTCGGCCATCAAAGCATCGAACTGCGCGTCGGAGATCTCCGGGGAATCCAGCACGTAGTAACGCCAGCGGTGGTGTTCGATTTGATGGCGCAGCTCCTCGATCCGGCGGTTGGCTCGGTCCCGTTCCATGGCCTTTAGCATAGCAGAAATAGCAGGCGGCAAGCCCTTGCATCCGCTACAATATCCGGGATAATGCCGGAACCGATTCGGCCGCTTCTTCGTGACTGCCATACCGGTCGTGCGGTCAAAGGGAAACGTCCGGAAGGAAAAGGAGATCAACCCGTGATTGAGCGAACGCGCATCCTAACCACGCGCACTACCGACCCCTTCCTCAACCTGGCGCTGGAGGAATTCCTGTTGGATCACCTGCAGCCGCAGGAATGCATCCTCTATCTCTGGCAGAACCAGAACACGGTGGTGATTGGCCGCCATCAGAATCCCTGGCGGGAATGCAAAGTGGAGGTGCTGGAAGGGGAAGGCGGCCGGCTGGCCCGCCGCATCTCCGGGGGTGGCGCGGTGTTCCACGACCTGGGCAACCTCAACTTCACCTTCCTGCTGCCACGGGCGGATTACGACCTGACCCGCCAGTTGCAGGTGATCGTCGGCGCCGCGTGTCAGTTGGACATCCAGGCCGAACAGAGCGGCCGCAACGACATCACGGCGGACGGTCGCAAGTTCTCCGGCAACGCCTTTTATCTGCGGCGGGATCGGGCCTTCCACCACGGCACGATCCTGGTCTCGGTGGACATGAGCAAGCTTGGTCGCTACCTGCAGGTATCCGCGGAGAAGATGCGTTCCAAGGGCGTGCAGTCAGTGGCGGCGCGGGTGGCCAACCTGGCTGAGTTTCACCCGGGCCTGACCATCGCAGAAACGGTGGAAGCGTTGAAGGTCGCCTTCCAACAAACCTACTGTCCGGCATCCGCCTGTGAAGAAGCCGAAACCTATCACGATCACCCGGAGGTGATCGCCCTGCGGGGCAAGTACGCCTCCTGGGAGTGGCGCTTCGGTCAGACCCCTCCGTTCGACGTGGAGTGGCAGACCCGCTTTCCCTGGGGCGGGCTGGACCTCTGCCTGTGCCTGGACGGCGGGCGGATCGCTTCCGCTACCATTTATTCCGACGCCATGGACG
>JAPLHX010000095.1 GCA_026389415.1 Coprothermobacterota bacterium
GTGCGGTCGCAGGACCGGGCTTCGAACCAAGTGGACAGCGCGTCGCCCATCCCTGCCACCAGGAAACGGGTCGGCGCCGCGGCGACGATCCCCACATCAACCAGCACCGCCGCCGGGTTCATGCCTTGATAGCACACAGACTCGAAAACGCCCTCGTTCGAGTACAGCACCGCACACCCGCTGCACGGAGCATCGGTCGAGGCGATCGTAGGGACGATGATCACCGGTATGCCCAAGCGGTCGGCAGCAATTTTCGCCGTGTCAATGGTCTTGCCTCCGCCCATGCCGACAAGCACATCCACCTGCTTTACCGCGATGGTGGCGGACAACCGGGTCACCTCATTCTCGCAACATTCGCCGTGGAATAATTCGATGGGGATGGCCCGAGCGTTCCAATCGACATCGCATCCGGGAAGCACCTTGTCGTTCACCGAGGGCGACGCCAGGATCAGCCCCTGTGTGCCCAGCAACTCGATCAGGGCGGGCAACTCACCGATGGCGCCAACGCCTTGGATGTATTTTCCGGGAAAGACTGCTTTCTTGAACACCGAAACTTCCTATAACCTCCTATATCAACAACAGCCACCCAACACCAACTCCGAAAGGGTAACTGATCGGGGTAAGAAAGACTAGTGAGAGAGTGGAGTCAGGTCTTTACTTTTAGCAATTTTTCATCTTGGGGCCGGCAGCGCGGCGGGAAGCCGATGTCCTGTCAAATCGAATCGCCTTCCGGACGGAGTCTCCTTTCGCCTGGGGTGATCCCGACCAAAGGTGATCGTCACCAATGATTTGATAGAACCAAACTTAGCTGCCATTCTCGCCATTTCGATAATAGTAGGCCGTCGTATGATCCGTTAGCGCTACCTTCTCGACTGTTGTACAACCGTTGGCGTTCACCCAATAATCGATGATTTCCTGGGTCGGCGGCGCATTGTCTTTTCCGCCACCACTCATTGGCACGATTTTGTCGTTCGTTCCGTGAATGTGGAAAATGGGAATGGCAGTCTGCGGATTCTTCTCTTGCCAGAAATGGTCGTTGATATTTCCAGATACCGGAGCGGCAGCCTTGAACACATCCGGAGCGTCAAGCGCAAGAAGATAACTCATGGCAGCACCCGCTGAAAAACCGGTTACAAAAGTGACGCCGGATCCTCTCCTGGCTGTCGTAAGCGGGGCAATCCGACTGTCCGCACTGGGGGCACGGGAAGCGACCTCCCTTGGCAAAGGTGATGTGGATGTCCAGCCGCCGGCCGGGCCCGTCGAAGGCGCAACGGTGGACTTGCCGGGGGGACTCCAGAAAGAGGGCTTGCTGCCGCAGCTCGGTGTCTTGCATCGTTTCCTCTCCTCTCTCCTCTTCGGGGATACAAGATATGCTGCCGCAGGCTGTTTAGTATTCTATCCCGCCGGAGGGAAGGAGTGGAAACAAGACATGCTGCCGCAGGCTGTTTGGAGACTACCCACAGAAGATAGCGAGGAGCCTGAAATAGCTACAAGGATCGCCAGCAAGGACGGCAAACGTTCATTCCTGGAACTGGCCCACGAGGAAGAGAAACACCGGCAGACCCTTTCGGAATGGTTCCTACGAGAAACCGGCAAGTCCTACGAGGTGGATCCTACCGAAGTACGACCCCTCTTCCATTTCCCGGAAGAGGCCGTGCTCAGCCAATCCACCGCTCTGGAGGCACTCAGCGTTGGCATCCAGATGGAGCGGGATTCGGTGGAATTCTACACCTCTTTCCGCCTGCAAGTGGAAGACGAAGCCGGCAAATCTTTGCTGGCCGGCTTGATCGCTTTCGAAGAGGGTCATTTCCTCAAACTGCAAAGAGAGTACGACCAGGTATTGCA
>JAPLHX010000337.1 GCA_026389415.1 Coprothermobacterota bacterium
AAGCAAGAAAATGACGTAAATATGGGAAAACGAATCCAGACCGTACAGGCCCCCCACGAATTGTGATTGGATCCTGATCTGGGAGCTGACCTGCTTCCAATCAACCGATTTTGTGCCAAAAGGGATGGCGTTGTGCACCCACCCGATCGGGACCCAGTCACTCATGCTCGATCGTGTAGGAACTTTCAATTTGGACGCCCGGAAGAAGGGTCGCCCGGACCAGACAGTATTTGTCCTCTGATAACTGGATGGCGTGCTGGACCGCTTCCTCTGAAATTCCGATTCCCCTCAGCCGGTATTCCACCGTCATCTTGGTGTAGCGCTTGGGGAACTCTGTGGCATTTTCGCCCTTTACGTGGACTTCCAAGGAAGTAATCTTCTGCTTCTTCTTTTCCAGGATGGAGATCACATCCATCCCGGTGCAACCGCCCAGGGCGACCAACAGTAGCTGTCCGGGTCGAAATCCTTGGCCCAGTCCCCCCACCTCGGCGGAAGTATCCAGCACCATCGCATGCCCCAGATCGTCCGAAGCGACAAACTGCATTCCCTGCACCCATTTCACCGAGCAATGCGCCATGATTGACTCTCCTTTTTCCACCGTGACGGTGGCGAACCGCATGATCTTCCTAACGGTTGGATTTTGCCGGTAGCATCCGCTTCACAGAGTATCGGAGATTGGTCGAGGTTTCAACTTGTCTTGCTCCCGAAGCTCTGCTTTGACCAATCTTTGTCGGGGCAGGAAAACGATACGGAATCTGTTAGAATAGTTTTCGTGCCGAAACGATGCAAATATATCGGGATCATCAAGAAAACCCTGCTTAAGGGCTCGACCCAGGAAATCTATCAAGTCGTCTGCCGGGCGGGACCTGAGACCATGATCGGCACAGCGGCAGAAACTCCACTCCTCTGCCGGAATTGCCAAATCGGCAACCGGATGACCGGGGAACACTGTGCCAACTTGGAAGCGGAGAGAATTTGGGAAGGAAAAGGATCCGTACTCTACCTCTGTCACTTGCTCGGCAAACGGAATTTCGATCCGGACAAAGTCTGCCCTTCCTGCAACGATTTCGAGCTGGTCCGATAAAAACCAGACCCTCGGGCAAGGGTCAAGCCGAATACTTTCATCGCCCCTCCGGCAACCAACGCTCGACTGCCCTCGGTCATGGTTGCGCCTGTCGTTAAGACATCATCCACCATCAGGATCCTCTTGCCCTGCAAGTCTACCGATGGAGAGACCAGAGAAAAGCAACCCTGCACATTGCGCAATCGTTCTTCCCTGGATAACCGACTTTGCGCCTTCGTTTCCCTTCGACGAACCAAAGTCTCTCGATAGGGCAAGTCCAATTCCAGCGCCAGGCATTTTGCCAGCAGTTGCGCTTGGTCATAGCCTCGCTCCCGCCGCCTGCGGATCCCTAAAGGAATGGAGGAGATCAGGTCGACGGAGGCATTCTGACTGCGCCAAACCTCGGCCAGCATCCCGGCTAAGAGTCCTGCCAATTGTGGTCGGTCCCCGAACTTAAAGCGGAGGATCAGCGCTTCCATCGGACCTTGATAGAGAGAATGAAACAGGGCTTGCGCGAAAGGAGGTTCTTGATGCAGGCAAGACGGGCAGGTCGCCAGTCCATCC
Source organism: Coprothermobacterota bacterium (assembly GCA_026389415.1). Classification (GTDB taxonomy): domain Bacteria; phylum Caldisericota; class JANLFM01; order JANLFM01; family JANLFM01; genus JAPLHX01. The sequence continues at coordinate 1,628 of JAPLHX010000337.1, forward strand.
CAGGGAATGCCGCAACGATTGCAGACCGGACCTTGGTAAGGTCTTAGAGCTGCCAGGCAGTCCGTGCAGATCAACCCGGGGCCCAGAGTGCCACAGCAAAGACACTTGGGTGGAAAGAGTAAGTCGAGCAGTGCAGCGATCGCCGAGGGTTTAGGCGTCGGTCGAACCTAATCTTTGATGAAAGCGTTCACTTTGGCCGTTTCGCCGATGATCACCAGCGCATCCCCGGATTCAATCCGGTGGTTGCCGGTGGGGCCGATCATAATGTGGTCGTTATGCTTGATGGCCACGATGGAGAGGCCGGCCTCCTGCCGTGAGTTCAGTTCGGTGACGGTTTTTCCGATGAAACGGCTGGGTGCTTTTTCTTCCGCCAGGGAATACTCCGGCGACAATTCGATGAAATCCAACAGGTTGCTGAAGGTCAGGCGATTGGCCAGACGAATGGCCATGTCCTTTTCCGGATAAACCACCTCATCGGCGCCTACCTTCAGCAGGATTTTTCCGTGGATATCGCCCATCGCCTTGGCAATCACCTTAGCTACTCCCAGCTCCTTAACGGCCACCACGGACAAAATGCTGGATTCCAGGTCGTGACCCATCGCCACGACTGCCACGTCGCAGTTGGCGACGCCGACTTCCCGCAAGGCCTCGAGATCCGTGCAAATCCGCGCCAAGGTGACACAATCCGCGCAATGCTGCACCAGCTTTTCTTCCTTATCCAAGGCCAGTACGGGATATCCCTTCTGCGCCAAATGAATGGCCAGGTTGCTGCCAAACCGGCCCATGCCCAATACTGCAAATTGTCGTTTCATCCTACCAACACCGTCTCTTCCGGATATTTCACCCTGATCACTTCTTTTTTCCGTTGGGTCAGGGCAATAAACAGTGATAAGGGACCGACTCGGCCCGCAAACACGATGAACATGATCAGCGCTTTGCCTGCCGTTGTCAAGGATGGCGTAATGCCTGTACTGAGGCCGACGGTGCCAAATCCGGACGTCACTTCAAACACCAGTTGGTGAAACGCAAAGGGTTCCAGAAACGCCATGACGACGGAGACGACGGTCACCAAGAAAAAGGAAATCACCACAATGCTTAACGCTTTTGCGATCACCCCAAATTCGATATGGCGCCCAAAGATGATCGTGGCTCCCTGTCCCCGGATGGTGGCACGTACCGCGGCAAGAATCACCGCCAGCGTGGACGTTTTCACCCCGCCCCCCGTGCCCCCAGGGGAAGCTCCAATGAACATCAGGATCACAAGAAACATCAGAGTGGAAACGTTCATGCCGCCAATGTTCAACGTATTGAAGCCAGCGGTTCGGGGCGTGACCGACTGGAAGAAAGAAGCCAGGATCTTCTCTCCCAAGGGGAGTGGAGCCAGCGAATTGGGGTTGCCGAATTCCATCAGGAAAATGAACAGCGTCCCACCCACCACCAGGACTGCGGTCATCAGCAGAACGATTTTGCTCTGCAGATGGATCGGTTCCCGCATCCGGAAATGTCGCACCAGATTGGCAATCACGATGAAACCAATCCCGCCAAGGATGATCAAACCGCCGACAGTCAGATTGACTATGGCGTCTCCGCGATAATAGGTCAGACTGGAATAGGGGCCCGAAAACGGCCCCATGACGTCGAACCCGGCATTGCAGAACGCGGAAACAGCATGAAAGATCCCGCGATAGAGCGCCATCCCAACCGGCATGTCCTGCAGAAAGCGGAAGAACAGAATCAGCGCACCCAGGCCTTCGGTGATCAACACGGTCAGCAGAACGTAGCGCACGAGCTGCATTATTCCGCGCAGGCTGGAGACGTTGAGCGCTTCCACCAGCCGGATGCGATCCAGCAGACCGACCTTCCGCCCCAGTGCCAAGGGAATGAAGGTCGCCATGGTGATGTACCCCAGGCCACCGATTTGGATCAGGAGCAAAATCACGATCTGACCAAACCATGACCAATAGGTTCCCGTATCCACCACCACCAAACCGGTCACGCAGGTCGCCGAGGTCGCCGTGAACAGGCAATTCACGAAGGGCGTGAACTGGCCGCTTTGGGAAGAGACGGGAAGCCACAGAAGAATCGCTCCGCTCAAAATGATCAGAGCGAAGGACGTTATTACAAAGCGTATCGGATGGATTCGTCCCATTGTCTAGAATTCCAAGAAAACGCAGAGTATTATAGTATTTCACCGCACAGATTACATTAAATCCAGATCAATTAGGCGGCGAAGGGAACGGATGGATTTTCCTCGGATTTCAAAGGAGATTGGATTCTAACGATGGATCACGATCCGCAAGCAACGAACGACTTACGCTGGAACCAGGAGGAACTGCCTCCTGATCGAAAACCATCGAGCGCCAGGGGGGTTTGACCGGGATGAACCTCCTCCAATTTGAACAGCTCGTCGGAGAGGCTTTGGATAACCTCCCGCCGTTCTTCCAGGAAAAACTGAACAATGTGGCGGTCGTCGTGGAGGATCAAGACTCGGCAGAAGTCCTCTTGGATCAAGGTTTGCGCCATCCGTTGAATTTGTTGGGCCTCTACCATGGGATCCCACAAACGAGGCGGGGTATAGGCTACAGTTTCACCCTTCCCGATCGGA
>JAPLHX010000064.1 GCA_026389415.1 Coprothermobacterota bacterium
GCGAGCGCCTATCCGGAGGGAATTACTTTCTACCACTTCCGCGACAGGGATGGAACGGAAGTGGACCTTGTTTTAGAACGGGGGACGCACCAGATCGCAGGGATTGAAGTGAAGGCAGCTTCCACCGTCACCGCCTCGGACTTCCGCGGCCTGCTTGCGCTGAGGGAAGCGACAGGTGCGCGCTTTGTCGCAGGCGTGGTTCTCTACGACGGTGAAACCAGCACAAGCTTCGGCGACCGACTTTTTGCCATTCCACTTCGTGCTTTGTGGGAGCCACCCTCAAATTAATTGGGACAGCCACTACTTTCTTAGGCTTTCCATTCCCATGAGCGGGTCAATCGTTGCAACGGCAACCGCTCGACCGCCATCGGCACCAGACTGCTCCACCGCAACCGGCAGATCGTCGTGCGTGATTCCGTATCGGACGATGGGAAGATCCGAATCATGCTGAAATGCCAAGCGTTAAAACCTGACCCCACTTTTTTTCAATTGGCTCCATTGTTATCATAACTAAAAACTTTCCGCCCACCTATATAAGTTGCCAGCACCTTTGGATAGTCCTGTGTGAACTTTTCAGGCGCGACCGAATAAAGATCCTGGTTAAAAACAACCAGATCGGCTTTTTTCCCGATATCAAGAGTGCCAACATCTTTGCTGCCGGTCGTCTGGGCACTGCCCACAGTAAGACCGCGGATCATTTCTTTGACACTGATGGGAGAATGAAGCTCCGGAATGCCTCCTCCCGTCGCTGCAACACCAATCACCGCAGTTACAGGAGTATATTGCGGGGGTGAAACGCTGAAATCCGTGCTTATGCCTACAGAGATGCCGCTTTCTATCAGCTTTTTGACCGGATAGGCTTTTTCCGCCCAATCCCCATAATAGTAAGCGGTATCGACTTCGACCTGCCAAAAGCCCGGCTGGACGGTCGCTACAACATGCCCGTCAAAACTTTTAATTCTTTCTATTTGCTCGTCTGTCGGGAAAGCGAGGTGTATCAGGGTGTGGATGCCCTTTATTTCGCCCTTGTCAGCGCGCACCTTGTCGAGCGCATCAAGAACCGCGCCGATCGCCCTGTCCCCTTGCGTGTGATAATGCATGTTCATCCCGTATTCCTCGACCTTTGCCACAATGCGGTTCAAATTGAGCTCTGGACCGCCCATATCATCTGTATAGATCTCCTGGAGACCGTGACCGCCCTGCTGGTTCTCCCAGCTTGTCCATGCCTGTCCTCCGGCAAAGGCGCCGTCGACAAATATCTTACAGCCGAGGAAACGGACCAGATCGGTACTGCGGTTCTTGTATTTGGCAGCGTCGTCCACATCGTTCAAATTAAAGATTGTGTAACAGTAATTAACGCGCAAAGGCAGTTTCCCTTCTATTTCCAGCTCAAACAAAACGTCCGGGAACATGTAGCGGACGCCGGGCCCGCCCATCAAGTCGACGATTGCCGTGTATCCAATCGAAGCCCAGCGCTGCGCCATCAGCATGGCGCCGTCCTTCATCTCTTTTTCATCAAAGAGATCCGTGATCTTGTTCCAAGGCAAAATCATCGCAGATTCGCGCAACATTCCGGTCAACCGGCCGTTCTCGACCCCCATTTTTCCTCCCAATGGGATCTTGGTTGCGCTGGTCATCCCTGAAAGTTTGATCGTGGCACTGTTGATGATGGCATTGTGTCCCAATTTATCGGCTAAAAAAGCCGGCCGATCGCCGGTGATCAAGTCTATCTTGGCCAGGTCTTCCAAGGTCCATTTGTCATAATCACGCAAAGAAAAACCGCCGCCAAAAACAGTGGCATTCGCCGGCAGATCTATGACCATAGCCTCCAAAACCTTGACGATATCATCGACGCTATTGCAGCCGAGCAGATTCGCCCCGACATGGAAGAAATACCCGGTCTCCGCCAAATGCACATGGCTGTCACAAAAACCCGGATATGCGGCGGCTCCTTTCAGGTCCACGAGCTCTGCATCTTTATATTTCGCGGGATCGACATTCCATTCTTCAACGATGCCGTCCCGTACCAGCAGGTTATCGACTTTTCGGTCCGCATCAATATAGATGGATCCATTTGCGAATAGTTGGACTTTGCCTGCTGAATCAGACCTACAGGCTGCGAAAAAACCTAATGATAGGATCACAACCATCAAAGAACAATAAGATATCAATTGACGCTGTTTCATGGTCTCCTCCATCAAAAAGAAGTTTGGTTTTATAGTTTTGCAAGGTGTTGCTTTCGATGGATCGAAGTGTGGGGGGGCCATTTTGTCTTGTCAAGGAATGTATTGCAGCGGAAAGCGAGGCCATTCCGTATGTCTTCCGTACCAAGCGTGCTAGTCCGGTGGTAGATCTTTTCACCCAGACGCGCTTCCCCGCTCCTGTTCTTCGCTCCCAGCACCGGGACAAGCCCCAGGCATCTTCTTCACACTCTGGAGCCGGGCAGGCTCCTCCGGTTTCCTAGAGAAGCTTGGGTCAGGGAGAAGCTTGGGTCAGGGAGAAGCTTGAGGTCTATCATCCTATAAGGTAACGAGATCCCCGCATCGAATGGGGTATCCTTTTTCGTGCAGGGGTGTGGCTCATGGGGTCCGTCATCCAGGCGACTGGATTGAGGCCGGAACAATGTTTTCCTGGTAGGGGAAGGCGAAAAGGATCAATGCACCCATGACGGTCATGATGGATTAATGTGATCATGAAGCAGATCAAAGATCACATTTTTTGAGCGAATCAATTGGGGACAGCCACTAATTTCTTAGGCTTTCCATTCCTATGAGCGGGTCAATCGTTGCTATAACGACCGCTCGACCGCCATCGACGCCAGACTGCTCCACCGCAACCGGCAGATCGTCGTGCGTGATTCCGCCTGAGACGACGAGACGATCCGAATCGGAGCAATAAATAAATCTGTCCCCTTTTTGTCTGGAAAAGGAAGTTGGGGACGGAATGGGAGGCCTATAAAGGCTGATGCCGCCAAAATAGCGGCATCGATACTCCTTCTACACATGGTAGATGAGCTGACTAATTATTACAGGAGATTGTGCAGAATTGTGGATAATCTCAGAAAAATCTTTCTGGGAGGTTTTGCTCGATGACTGACGACATGGTGTGTCCCGCTTCTCGCGCGCAGACGGCGGTTTTCCTGGCGAGGATGCCAAAATAGGGGATAAACTTGCGGTAGTTGTCGATAACTACCGATAGATTGAAACGAACCCGCGCGCAAGAGCTTACGGGATGCTTCTTGCAGCACCTTTGTCACTTCTGTTTTCCAAATTTCCGGGGGTTTAGATCGCCATTTTGAACCAAATAGCGTTTGTACCAGTCCAAGTCCTTAAAGCATTTGCAGATGGATATGAAATCGGCTTTTTGTAGACCGATCGGCTCGGCTACCATGGAGATCAGATCCTCGCCAAAAGTATCATCACGAGGGATGGGGATCGTCCCGATATGCTGATCCTCCACGGAGAGCCGAATCTTGAAGTGTTTTCTTCCCCGTTCCGGCTGCCCTTGCAGTTTCTGAAAGCCAAGCAGCACTTCTTCCCTGGTTAGGCGCATCCCCTAAAGCGTTTTCACATATTGCCGGATCAAAACAAACCTGGATTTTGCCAGGGGAGAGAGCGCGTTGCGGTGGTCCAGAAGATCCTGCAATTGTTCCACTAGATTCGCGCCATAATCAAGCTTGGCCTCTCCGACGGATTCCCCACAACCCCAAACATGAAATATCCGGTCGACCACGTAGATTGACTTCTCTTCTTGGCGAACTTCCACAGGAATCGACTTGGTCAAACGATAGCTTAGATGCGGTAGTAAACCGATTTGATCAAGATAAGGAAACGAGCGATTTTGGGCCAGTGGATTCAGTTGCAACGTGTCCCAGGCCAAATTCGGTAAAGAAATCAACTCCTGGGTGATTGAGCTCATTCTTGCTATTCCTCTCCGCTTTCAGATTGATCGAGGTTTCGCCGCAGCGCTTCGACAAAACCCTTCATTCGAGCAGCCGGGACAGCGATGCGGGCTACCATTTTAGCTTCCACATGCTCGATCTGTTCCAAGGCCTGAGCGTCACCTTCCATGAGGAAAGGCGGAACCACCTCACAGAAGGTCAAGTAAAACTCTCCATGCCCATAATTTACGATCAAGTTATTGGCATAGATTGTTTTTAGGTCGTCTGTTTCCACGAATTTCAATGGAACGGCTTTGGTAGTCATCTTTGGTGCTGTTTTCTTTTTCGAGTCCTTGCTTTGCTCCATCGCCCTTATCACCACCTTACATGGTCGTTTTTGTTATTGTAGCGTGCTGCGATCTGGGTTTCCAATCAGATTTCCACTTGATGCGTCCATTTGCTGAACGGCCGAGCACGACACCGGTCATTACCAATTCCGTTTCAACTCCCCCGCTTCTCGCGCGCAGACGGCGGTTTTCCTGGCGAGGATGCCAAAATAGGGGATTCAAGACCTGACCACCCTTTACTCAGGCGACCGCCCAGCCTCCCGATAGGACCTCGGCCTGCTCTAATACGGTCTGGGTGGCTTTCTCCTGCTTGTCCGGCGGGTAGCCATACTTCCGCAACACCCGTTTGACCATCACCCGCATTTTGGCGCGCACGTTCTCCCGCACGGTCCAATCGATGGAAACATTGTTGCGCACGGTCTCCACCAACTCGCGCGCGATGCTTCGCAACGTCTCGTCGCCCAAGACGGCCACAGCGCTGTCGTTGGTCTCCAGCGCGTCGTAGAACGCGACTTCTTCCTCCGTCAGCCCCAACGCTTCCCCTCGCCGGTCGGCTTCCCGCATCTCTTTGGCCAGGGCGATCAGCTCTTCGATCACCTGGGCGCTCTCCACCGCCCGGTTCTGGTAGGCGCGGATGGAACGCTCCAGCAGCGCGGCAAAGGAACGAGCCTGCACCAGGTTGGTGCGCGAGCGGGTCTTGATCTCATTGCTCAGCAATTTGCGCAAGAGCTCCACCGCCAGGTTCTTCTGCGGCAAGCCGCGCACCTCGACCAGGAATTCGTCCGAGAGGATGGAGATGTCCGGCTTTTTCAACCCGGCCGCGCTGTAGAGGTCGATCACCTGGTCGGAGGAGACTGCCTTGGAGACCAATTGACGGATGGCGTGATCCAGGTCCTCCTCCGGCCGAGCATTGACGATGCCGGATTTGGCCAGAGCCGCTCGCACCGCTTGAAAAAACCCCACATCGTCGCGGATGGCCAGCGCTTGCTCGTGTGGCACCGCCAAGGCGAAGGCTTGGGAGAGTTCGGTCACCGCTGTCAGCAACCGGCTTTTCCCCTCCGTCTGGGCCAAGATGTGCTCCTGGGCGGAAGGCAGCAAACCTAGCTTTTGAGTGGGCATCCCCTGGGTCCACAACGACCAGTCAAACCCGTGGAAAAGGCCCATGCAGATCTCGTATTTCTCCAGCAATACAGCCACCGCTTCGGATTGATCGATGGCCGTCCTTCCCGTCCCGCCACTTTCGGTGTAGACAGCCAGCGCCTTTCGAAGTTGATCGGCCAACCCCAGATAGTCCACCACCAGT
>JAPLHX010000121.1 GCA_026389415.1 Coprothermobacterota bacterium
GGAACAGCGGTTGCGCTAGGTCGAACAGCGATTGGACGAACAGCACGGTCCCGGTGATCACGCGGAACGCCCCGATCAGAAACATCACCACCGAGCCGAGAAACGCCGCCACCACCCCAAGCAAGCTGACCCACCGCAAAGCTAACAAACAACGTACTCCCATCGAACTCTTCCGATCTATTCTTGCGCCGATACTAGCGGAAGCGCGGTGGCGATTGGTGGCGCGGTTGCGGAGCCGTCGGTCCATGACCGGTTGGGTTGCTAATCCAGCATCAGTTGTAGCGCTTCTTTTTCGGGATCAAATTGCGCTGCCAGTTTCACCCACTGGATCCGCGGGTCGTGGCGAAACCAGGTCATCTGTCGTTTGGCGAACTGCATGCTAACCGTGACGATCCGCTCCTGGGCTGTTTCCAAGTCCAGTTGCCCTTCCAGATAGGCGATGATTTCTTTGTATCCGATGGATTGCAACGGCCGGAGCGTGGCCGGATACCGCTGTAATAGGGCATGCACTTCCTCCACCAGGCCATGTTGAAGCATTTTCGTCGCGCGGGCAACTAACCTTTTTCTTAAATCTTCCCGGTCCATCGCCAAGCCAACCAGCCGGAACGGGATCGAATCCATCCGCCCGAAAGAGAAGGAGGAACGCGTTCGACCGGACAACTGATACACTTCCAAGGCTCGAATGATACGGCGCCGGTCGTTGGGGTGAATCTTACCGGCAGAATCCGGATCCAGAGAGAGCAGGCGCGCTTGAAGAGTGGACAAACCGTTTTCGTCCGCCTCCTTTTCCAGTCCCCTTCGCAAATCCGGGTTGGCGGGTACGGAGGGCAGGAAAAAATCGCCCAACAACGCGTAAAGGTAAAAGGGGGAACCGCCGACAATTGTAAATGGAATTCCCGCATGATTGAGGGTTTCCATCGCTTTCCGTCCCAGCGCCTGAAAATCGGCCACGGTGAACGGTTGGTCCGGATCTACCAAATCGATCAGATGATGGGGGACCTGTCGTTGTTCTTCCGGCGTGGGTTTGGCCGTACCGATATCCATCCCTCGATAGACTTGACGCGAATCGGCGGACAGGATCTGGGCGCCTTGTCGATCGGCCAGAGCCAAAGCCAACGCGGTTTTGCCCACCCCCGTTGGTCCCAGCAGGACTAAAGGGGACTGCCCTCGAGGGACCACGCGTAGGCTTTCTCCACAAGAACATTGACAAAGTGCCCGACCAGCGATTCCGGGCCGACGAAGGCGATTAGTTTATCCGTCCGGGTGCGGCCTAGCAGGCGCTGTCGTTTTGGATCCATTCCTTCCACCAGGACCTCTTGCCTCTGCCCCACCAGCATCTGGTTGCGAAACCGTGCATCCTGCTCGTGTTGGGTCATCAAAATCTGCAACCGCCGTTCTTTTTCGTCTTGCGGCACCGGATCCCCCAAGGAGAAAGCCGCGGTCCCCGGCCGGGGTGAGTAGGTCAGAATGTGAGCGTTATCGAAACGGATCTGGCGCATTAGTGCCGGCGTCTGGTTGAAATCCTGCTCCTGTTCCCCCGGGAATCCCACGATCAAGTCGGTGGTGATGGAAGCGGTGGGGATTTCCGCGCGAATGAAGGTCGCCAAGTCCAAATACTGTTCGCTGGTATAGTCGCGATGCATGGCAGCCAAAATCCGATTGGAACCGGACTGCAAAGGCAGATGGAAATGCTCGCAGACTTTGGGTAGACCTTGGATGGTTTTCACCAGCTCCCGGCTGAAATCGCGCGGATGGGAGGTGGTATAGCGAATTCGGTGCAGCCCATCAATCGCGTTGGTTCCAGCCAAGAGAGTGGCGAAATCGCTCGATGGCTGGTCCTTGCCATAGGCATTCACGTTCTGGCCCAGAAACATTATTTCCGGGAATCCGCCGCGAACCAGGTCCCGCACCTCCTGCAGGATCTCTTCCAAGGGCCGGCTGCGTTCCCGCCCGCGCAAATAGGGG
>JAPLHX010000037.1 GCA_026389415.1 Coprothermobacterota bacterium
GTGGCTGGTGCAAGAGAGTTAGAACCTGTTTGATATCTTGCGAACCGTTTGCCTTGAATAATTCATTTCTTCTGTCTCATATCCCCCTGGTCTGTTGATAGTTCTTCCAACTTTTCTCAATTCGCCATCACATTATTCATGCCCCAGTACCCTTCTATTTGAGCTCCAACGCTATTCCGGGGTATAACCGGAAAGGCTGGCTCTCTAATCTTTACCGAATCTTCACGGTTCATTCTCCTCCCCTTCACACGGAGGTGGTGCAATGGACATCGAGATCATGCACAAGTTGAAAAAATGACCGATGAGAAATTGCGGATAAAACGCATCTTTCGCGGACGGGGGAAAAAGAAACGAAATCTTCCCGCTGACCTGATTTATGCTGGAAGCTTATTGCTCCTTGCTTTGCTCTGCTTCTTGTTTCTGCGGCCGGACGCCAGCGAGACCTCCGTATTCGGGCTGAACAGGGTAATCGGGGTGGGTGAACAAGGATCCCTCCCTGCGAGTTCCTCCAATCCCTCCTTCATAACGATCCCAACTATTGCTGATATTCAAGGAAAGCAAATAATCGGCGAATTGGATTGGCCTATCGCCGGAGCTGGAGCAAATGATATCGATGAAGATGGTCTTTTTGGAACCTATAGGATTCACGAAGACAAGACTATGCACGAAGGAATCGATATACCTGCAGACAAAGACACCTTCGTTGATGCCGCGAAAGAGGGAGAAGTGATCTTTGCGGGGTCGCTAAATGCGTTTGGAAACCTTGTCATCGTGAGACATGGGGATGGAACAGAGACCTACTATGCTCACCTGACTAGTTTCAGTGTTGTGGTTGGAGATCAAGTTCAACAGGGGCAGAGCATCGGTGGCGTGGGTAATACAGCGTATGGGAAGTGGGCTGATCTTTACATGGAAGACCACCTGCATTTTGAATATTGGGTCAATGGCAAACCGGTGGATCCATTACCTTATTTGTTGCCAGGACAATAAAACAAGAAGTCGGCTATCTCCATTTGATAGCCCAGAGACTCACATACTCAAAAGAAAACGTCTGTCGGCTGTAGCTGATTTGTTTTATGCCACCAGACACGTCAATATCGCAAAAGATGAAAAGGATGCTCCCTTCATTCAACCTCCGGGCCGGACGATGATGCCCCTCCGCTTCATTTTCGAACATCTGGATTGCAAAGTGGATTGGTTGCCACCACAGGAAGCGCAGGTCACCTACCCTACTCCTTTGGAGAGCAATCCTTTACCAAGCACTGAGGGGAACTTTGGCTAGGTCTTACAACTAGCGATTCTTCAACATTCGGCTGATCGTTGTCTAGTTCAGGTCGGTGTGCCGGGTCATTTCCTGTTGGTAATATAGGAACCGATCCTCGGCTTCTCGCATCTTCCACTTTGGAAGGCTCAACCTTTGAACCAATCAGGCGATCTTTCGCCCTTAGCCATTCGTCTTGTGTCAGGATCCCCTCTTTTGTCAATTGCGCGAGTTTCTGGATTTCATCCGCGAGACTGGTAGGACTAGAAACCACGTCCCTGCCGGCGACTACTTCTTTCAGCTTTTCTGCAAACGCCTTACCTTCAACTTTGGCGATTGTAACCAAGGTTTCTTGATATCCTTCCCACCAGAAAATCAGTTGAAACGCCTTCTGGCGACCTAAGAATCCTTGTCCCCATTCCTCCGTGGAAATGCCGGT
>JAPLHX010000338.1 GCA_026389415.1 Coprothermobacterota bacterium
CACCGGATCCATTCCCGCAGGAGTGGTTTCATAATCCTTGGCTGAGATTTGGTACAATCGGAGGAACGAAAGGAGGTATCCGTATGAGGTATCCGCTCTATCGATTCGTTTCTGGTTTGTTGCAGGTTTTTGCCTGGATTGTCCTGATTCTGGCGATTGTAGCCGCTATTCTGCTGGTGGCCGTTCCCCAGGAATGGATTCAGAATGTTCAATTCGAATGGCAAGGCCAAGCCTACATGATGACAATTCCCTGGACCGGAGTCCGCTGGGGTGGCTTCTTCGGCCTTCTGTTTGGCGGCATCATCGGGTGGGTGTCGATCCTCGCTCTGGCCGGAGTTCTGCGATTGCTCACCGCGATCGAGGAAAACACCTTCCGTGGACGTCCTACTGTTCCTCCGTATGTTTCGCCAGCCTATGGGCCACCGGTTTATGTTCCACCTCTTCCCGTGATGGCGCCGGTGTCCACTGCTCCACCCGGTGCAGTTTCCACCACAGCGCCCCCATCCTCTCTGGCCGCGGCTGCCGCGACTTGCACCAATTGTGGCGCACCGTTGAAGGAGGCAGACACCTTCTGCCAGAGTTGCGGCAAGAAAATGGGAGAATAGCCGCCTACATCAGTATTCTTTTCATCCCAAGGATCACCAGTATGCTCCGGTGATCCTTGGGATCTCTGCAGGGAAAGAAAGGAGCGTGGATATGGCCGAGGAATGGTTGCTGGTCTATCGTGCTGAGAACGCCGCGGAAGCCGGTCTGATCAAAAGTCGGTTGGAAGGCTCCGGCATTCCGGTGATGGAAAAAGGGGAAACAGTCGGCGTGGTGTATGGGTTTACGGTTGGCCCTTTGGCTGCGGTTGAATTGCTGGTGCCTGCTTCCCTTTACCAGGAAGCACTGGATCTTCTTACCCTGCAAGAGGAAGAGGGCGAGTAGCGCGTAAAACACCTCTGGAAAAAGCGATGATGCTAGATTGCGGGTTCTTCCGGGATTAGGATCCAAGCCACCAGGTATGCCAGAAAGCCAAATCCGGCGAAAAGACCGACGATCCAAATCAAACGAACGATCGTCGGATCTACGCTCAGGTAGTCACCCAAACCACCGCAAATCCCGGCAATCATCCGATTGCGACGAGAGCGATACAATCTCTTGGGAGCATCCATTGTTAGTTGCACCTCCTTTCAATCACGCGTCTAGTGTATTCTAAGGGGGAGCAAGGAGGTTGGACAAGTTGAGACAGATTGCGTTTTTCTTAATCCTTATCGTAGTCGCGAGCGGTGGAGTGGGAGCCGTACAGTTCACCGACGTGCAAGGACACTGGGCTGAGACGGCCATCCTCCGTCTCGCTGATCGGGGCGTGATCAATGGGTATCCCGACGGTTCCTATCGTCCTGATCAGCCCGTGACACGGGCGGAAATGGCCAAGCTATTGATGAAAACCGCTACCGGTCCCATCCTGGAGAGTTTCGCCCTCTTCCCGGATGTAGCTCCCGAGCATTGGGCCTATTCGGATATCGGCAGCGCCGGCGCCCAAGGGTGGATCAAGGGTTATCCAGATGGCACTTTTTGTCCGGAGCGTCCGGTGACGGTGTACGAAACCATCGTCATGATGGTGCGTACCAAGCGTTGGCAAACGATCACCCCTTCACAACCCTTCTTCGATAATGTGAAACCTGGCAATTGGACCTTCCCGGAAGTGATGACCGCTTTGCGCCACCACTTGATCTTGGTCCCCGACCCTCATTTTGTCGCCATGCCGGATCCCCAACCCCACCTGGAGGGAGCGGGATCCGCAGACCGGGCGCAGGTTGCGGTCCTGGTGGACCGAGCGTGGTGATGGAATACAATGACGGCAAAGATGCCTTCATCTTCTTTGAATTGGCCGAAGGGAACTTCCTGGTGCATCTGCAGAGAGTGGTCCGTACCGGACCGTCCGGTATCTGGACAGTAGTGGAATTTGACCGGGGTACGCCCTCCGGCATTTGATTGACCGTCAACGGGGGGATGCGGGTCAACTCCAAGGCCGGGTCGGAACCGATCAAGGGTTGATCACCAAACGGCGCAATGCCGGCAGCGATTCGCTGCTGGGGTCCGGGCAGAATCGGATTCCCCAGCATGCCGTCCCGCACGTTTCGGGCTCTAGACGATAGCGATCTTGGCGTATTCGCTTGTGCTCCGTTTCGACCAAATCCCGTGCATCCGAGCACGGATATTGAGTTTTGGATGGATTGATCCCGGATTTTTGTTACACTTGACTGAAGCCCGAGTGGCTATTTCCGATGAAGGAGGACTTGTCATGTTTTGTCCAAATTGCGGGCAGCCCGCCCAGCCAGGATCGGCTTTTTGCACTTTCTGCGGGCGCCAAATGGAAGGAGCGCCACCCCCTGTTGCAGCACCAACCGGTGTCTCGGTAGCTCCGGCTTACTACGGCACGGTCGCTCGCCCCCGTTTCTATACACCCATCCCCGATATTCTGGTGCTTCTGGCCGATATCCTGGTAATCGTGGGGTTCTTCCTTCCCTGGATATCGATCGCGGGCGAAGGAATGAGTCCTTTATCGATGATCAGCAGCAGTGGCACTGCTTGGTGGCTCTGGATCATTCCCATCGCGATGGCTGCAGGCTGCCTGGTGGACTTCATCATCTCGCTGGTACGGATTCTTGGCGCGGGACGAAAGGTCTGGCGGAAATACGGCTATTTCACCAATATGGGAGGTTTGGCGGTGGCCGGCGTGGTTTGGTGGATTCTTCTTCTCTACGTGCCGACCTACTCATCG
>JAPLHX010000200.1 GCA_026389415.1 Coprothermobacterota bacterium
CGAGAACAAGCCGAGGAGATTTTAAAGCAAAGTGAATCGCTGTATCGGACGTTGGCGGAAGCCGCCCAAGACATCATCTTCATTATCGATGAAAGCGACATCATCCATTATGCAAACAATTTCGCGGCGCAAATGATCGGCAAGACACCGAAAGGTCTAGTGGGGGAGAAACAGGCCGCGCTTTTCCCTCCAGAGATTGCCGTTGTACAGTCAGAGCACGTCCGGCAAGTGCTCTGTACCGGAGAACCTCAATACATCGTTACCCATGGCAATTTTCCGCAGGGTGAGATGTGGCTAGGGACTTGGCTGGTTCCCACGCGGGTAGATAATGGCACCGTCCCTGCAGTGATGGGCGTCTCTCGGAATATTACGGATGACAAAATCAACCAGGAACGACTGCAAGAATTGCTGGAAAGCTACCAAAAGCTATTTGAGGCCTTCCCCTACGGTGCGATGTTGATTACCTTCAGCGGTACACCGGTATTTATGAACCGCCGAATGGAAGAGATTTTGGCAAAACCTCAGCAGCTTTTGTGGCGGGAAATGGGACCAAAAGATGTTT
Source organism: Coprothermobacterota bacterium (assembly GCA_026389415.1). GTDB lineage: Bacteria > Caldisericota > JANLFM01 > JANLFM01 > JANLFM01 > JAPLHX01. Next base: position 563 of record JAPLHX010000200.1, read on the forward strand.
ACCCGGAGCTAAACGATCGGGAGGAATTATTGAGGGTGATTGAGCAAAACGGTGGAAGGGTCGAAAACTATCCGATGACTTACCGTCGTCTGGATGGTGAGACATTCCCGGCTGAGATATCGGTTGAACCCGTACAGTATCTTGGCCGCAATCTTCGCTTGGTCTGCCTTCAGGATGTCACCCAACGACAGCGAGTGGAGGAGGCGATGCGACTGGCTGAGCTTCATTGGTCGCAATTCCTGGAGGCAGCTCCCGATCTAATGTGGATCAAGGATCTTTCCGGCCGGTATCTAGCCGCAAATCAAATGTACTTGGATACGGAAAAAAGGGCCGCTTCAGAACTCATCGGCCTAACAGACGCAGAGGTCTATCCCAGCGAGGATGCGGCAGTTTATCAATACACAGATCAGGTCGCGATCAAAGGAGGGGTCTCCGAAGGGGAATTCCTGCGGAAATTGCAGGAGGAGTTGCGGATTTTTTGGGTAAAAAAGGTTCCATTGCATACACCTGATGGTAAGATCAGTGGCATTCTTGGTTTGGCGAGAGATGTGACCGAGTGGAAACGAGTAGAGAATGCTCTGCGAGAAACTGAGAGTCAATTCCGTTTGTTATTCGATGAATCGCCGGTTCCGCTCTGGCAAATGGATTTATCGGCGGTTCGCCGGCTGATCGAAGATCTTCTCCTGCAAGGAATCCCCAACGTTTCCGCCTACTTCAACGACCAACCGAATGAGCTCGTCCGACTGCTGAACTGCAAACATCTGGTACGAGTAAACAAAGAAGGGTTACGCTTGTTCGATGCTAGCTCAATCGAAGAGCTGGAAGCAGGTTTTTCATCCTTGTTCCCCCCGGAATCGATTCCCTGCGTTCAGGCGGGCCTGGAAGCGTTGCTGGCCGGACAAGGGGAATATCAAGCGGAGATCCCAGTGTGCACTCTGACGGGTGAAGCGAGATTTGCTGCAGTACGCTTGGTTTTATCACCGGGAAGCGAAGCATCTTGGCAGAATACATTACTATCTTTTCAGGATGTTACTGCCCGACATCAGGCAGAACAAGCGTTGCGCAAAAGCGAGGAACGATTAGAAGAGACAGTGCATGATCGAACGGTGGCCTTGGAAAAGACCAATGTTGCTTTAAAAGTTCTCGCACAAAAGCTAGTTGAAACGCAGGAGACTGAACGGCGAGAAATCGCCCGGGAATTGCATGACGATATCGGTCAAGAGTTGACGGGTTTAAAGTTATTGCTGGAACGCAGTTACCGCAAAGCTCCGACAGAATTGAAATCGAGTTTGAAGGGTGCAGATGGTTTGGTGAGTGGAATCCTGACCAAAATCAGGGATATGGCTCTGAATTTGCGACCTTCGATGCTGGACGATCTTGGTCTGCTTCCTGCTCTCCTTTATCAATTCGAGCGCTTTACCACCCATACTCACATTGAGATTAAATTTCAACATATTGGTGTGGAGATTCGCTTCCCCCCGGAAATAGAGACGGCTGCTTTTCGGATCATCCAAGAAGCCTTGACCAATGTAGCTCGCCACGCAAAGACCTCAGAAGCCTGGATCACTGTAGCAAAACAGGGTGAGGAATTGTGGCTAACGGTAAAAGATCAGGGTGTGGGGTTCGATCCGGAACAGGAATTAGCTGGAGGAGACAGCACGGGATTGAAAGGAATCCGTGAGCGGGTTTCGGCGATAGGGGGATCATTTGTCCTGGAATCAACACCCGGTTGTGGTAGCCTTCTGAAAGTGCAGTTGCCTCTTTGGGAAAAAGAGTTAGACCCGACAACATGATTCGGATCCTGTTGGCCGATGATCATCCCGTAGTGCGCGCCGGTTTGCGAGCTGTATTGGAGGGGGAGCCTGATTTTGAAATTCTAGGCGAGGCAGTTGACGGATTGGATGCGATTCGCTTAACCGAATCGCTTGAGCCCGATGTATTAGTGCTGGACATCGTGATGCCCGACATGGATGGATTGGAAGTCACCCGACGAGTGAGAGAAAGCACGCTACAAACGCGCGTGGTGATTTTATCGATCCATGTAAACGAATCCTACGCCGCCCAGGCGTTGCGTAATGGCGCATCGGCCTATGTTGCAAAGAATGCTCCGACACAATTCCTGATGGACGCCATCCGAGCTGCTGTTGTAGGAAAGACTTTTTTTAGTCCACCTTTATCCAAAAAAACGATTCAGTCCTATTTAGCAAAAGCGCAAGAATCACAGTTTGATCCGTTTTCACTCCTATCCACTCGGGAACGAGTGATCCTCCAACTGATAGCGCATGGCCTAAGATCTACAGAAATCGGCTCTCGGCTCTTTATCAGTTCGCGCACGGTGGAGACACATCGAGCCCATATCGCGACAAAGCTTGGCTTGCGAACCCAAGCTGAGCTCATTCATTTCGCCCTGCAGAACGGAATGTTACTGATGGAAGAAATTCGTTCCGAAGAGCAAAAAAATACGTAGATTTACGGATAGACAGCAGGGCTTTTCTCTGACATCGTAGTATCAAGATATCATACTCCCTGCTGTTGGGGATGGCTGAAGGGAAGCCAACTTCATATGAAGCCGGAGGACCAGGGCCCTCCGGCTTCGTCTTTATATTTCGTTGAATCCGTCTTTTTAAACTGCCTAGATCGAGATCTTCGACAGGAACATGGGTCATTCCCTACCCTGTTTCTGACATCCGATTTGTCGAATCTGCTGCGAGGATGTGGCTGAAGCGTATTCTCTGCAAGTCCTTCAAGACATTTTTCCGAGGTTCGCGCTCTTTTTTGGAAACCATTTTATAAAAATTGATCCTTTTTGGGAAAAATATTGCGCACCTGCTTGACAGAGTTCCGTTTTCCCTCTTTAATTGAATCTCAAATCTTATCTCTCACAGGAGGGTCAAAAAGTGAGAACAGCAAGGGTGTTATTGATATTTGCATTGATTACCGGATTGGTTTTCTTTGGCGTAGGCTGCGGTGGCGGCACGACCACCACTACTCCTACCACGCAGCCTCCTACCACGCAGCCTCCTACCATTATCGGCGTCGTGGCCCCGCTCACCGGTGACTCCGCTACCTTCGGCAAGTCCACCCAGGAAGGCGCCGAGCTGGCGGCTGCTGAGTGGAACGCCAAGGGCGGGATCAACGGCAGCCAGATCGTCCTGAAAATGGCCGACGACAAGAGCGACCCCACCGAGGGCGCTGCCGGCATCACTCGACTGATCGAACAGGAGAAGATCGTCGCTGAGATCGGCACTGTCCAGTCCAAGGTTTCTCTGGCCATCGCTCCCATCCTCCAGGCCAAGAAGATCCCGATGATCTCCCCGACTTCCACCAACGAGAAAGTGACCCTGGTCGGCGACTTCATCTTCCGTGCCTGCTTCATCGACAACTTCCAGGGAGTCGTGGGCGCTGCTTTCGCCTATGACAACCTGAAATTGACGAAAGCGGCTTGCCTCTTCGATGTGGGCAACGACTACACCAAGGGCCTCGCTGAGAACTTCCGCGACGCCTTCATCAAGCTTGGCGGCACGATCGTCGGTTTCGAGGCCCACCCCACCGGGGCGACCGACTTCAATGCCCAGTTGACGACGATCATCGCCGCTGGTCCGGAACTGATCTACATTTCCGACTACTACAACGATGTCGGCCTGATCTGCAAGCAGGCCCGCGCTCTCGGCTACACCGGTTTCTTCCTCGGTGGCGACGGCTGGGATTCTGCTGATTTGGTCAAAATCGGCGGCGATGCGGTGGAGGGCGGTTTCTTCACCAACCACTTCTCCAAGGACGACACCCGTCCCGAGGTGCAGGCCTTCGTGAAGGACTACACTGCTAAATTCGGTGCCCCACCGGACGCATTAGCCGCTTTGGCTTACGATGCGGCCAACCTGATGTTCGACGCCATCAACCGAGCGAAGTCCACCGACGGCACGGCGATCCGGGACGCCCTCAAGGTTGCCGACTTCAAAGCTGTTTCCGGCACGATCAAGTTCGACGCCAACCGCAACCCGATCAAAGCTGCGGTCATCATCGAGATTAAGGGTGGCCAGCAAACGTACAAGGCTACGGTTCAACCGTAACCCGCGCGTTGTCGCCTAAGGCATCTCACACATAGCGTGCATCTTGCAGCCGGGAGCCGGTTCCTGCTCCCGGCTGCTTTTGTAAGGAGGTCCCTGTGGATCTAACGACATTCTTCCAACAACTCGTCAATGGCCTTCAGCTCGGTTCAATCTATGCCCTGATCGCCCTTGGCTACACCATGGTCTACGGCATCATCAAGCTGATTAATTTCGCCCATGGCGACTTCCTCATGGTCGGCGCCTATGCCGTCTATTTCTTCGCCACTTTCCTGCTGGCCTTGACCAACGCCATCCCCCCGATCATCCTCTTCATCCTTTGCTTGATCGTCAGCTTGGCCGCAGGAGCCTTGATCGCCGAGCTCTCCAACCGTCTGGCCTACAAACCGCTGCGCTACCGCCCCCGCCTCTCGGCGCTGATCACGGCGGTGGGCGTCTCGATGTTCCTGGAGTATTTCTTCGCCTCTCTCCCCTTTATCGGGCCCTCCTTCCGCGCCTTCCCTGACATCATCAAGCAGGTGAGCTTCGTGGTCGGCGGTGTGTACCTGAACAACATCCAACTGCTCGACATCGGCCTGGCCATTGCACTGATGATCCTCCTGACTTTCATCGTCAACCGCACCATGACAGGCAAAGCGATGCGGGCCGTCTCTCAAGACAAGGATGCCGCTAGGTTGATGGGCATCAACATCGAACGGACCATTACTTTTACCTTCCTGATCGGTGGCGCCCTGGCCGGTGCAGCCGGTATCCTCATGGCCATGACCTATCCCCGCATCTTCCCCTACATGGGTATCCTCCCCGGCCTGAAAGCCTTCGTGGCGGCCGTGCTGGGCGGGATCGGCAACATCCCGGGCGCCATGTTGGGAGGCTTTTTGCTGGGCATCGCCGAGATCTACGCCACCAGCTTCAACTCGCTCCTGGGTGAAGGCATCGCCTTCGCCATTCTGATCCTGGTGCTGCTCTTCCGCCCGCAGGGGCTCCTGGGTGAGAAGCAGTCGGAGAAGGTGTAGGTGCGACGATGAAAAAGCTGTTCAGCAAAAGCACCTTTCGCCTGATCCTCTATGCTGCTTTGCTCTACACCCTTGTGATACTCCTTAGCCAGGTGATCCCGGCCGGCGACGGGTTTGTCTTGAACAACTATTTCATGATCATTATCAACATCTCCCTGGTCTATGTGATCCTGGCCACCAGCCTGAACCTGATCAACGGCATCACCGGGCAGTTCTCCATCGGGCACATGGGCTTCGCCGCAATCGGCGCCTACGTCTCCGGTACACTCACCACGCTTATCTGGAAGCTTATTCCAGGAAGTCTCACGGCCACTTCCCTCTTCATCGTAGCCCTCCTGATCGGGGGGATCGGCGCCGCCATCATCGGCTTTTTGATCGGGATGCCGGCCTTGCGCATGAAAGGCGATTACCTGGCCATCGTCACCCTGGGCTTCGGCGAG
>JAPLHX010000277.1 GCA_026389415.1 Coprothermobacterota bacterium
GGCGCGACCGGCGCGAGAATACCGTAAGATCCCGTTGATCAAGTCGTCCATCCGTCGCACCCGCTCTCGCATCAGCCGCATCTGCTGTTGGGCTTTCTCCCCCATTTTGTCGCCATAGTCCTGCGCTACCCAGCCGACCAGAGTGTCGATCCCACGCAAGGGAGCTTTCAAGTCGTGCGAAACCACGTAGGCAAAGTCGGAGAGCTCGCGATTGGAGCGTTCCAACTCTTTCAACAACTTGTCTTGCCTCCGCTCGGCCAGCTTGCGATCGGTGATATCCGAACCGGCGCAGATAAAACCAAGCTGGCCGCTTTCCCGCTCTCGCACCGTGGAGACCGATATGATTACGGGCACGCGTTTCCCGCTCTTCGTCAGCAGCAGGGTCTCGGAATTCATCCGGGTTTTCATGTCCAAGTCGTAGGGTCGTTTTCCTTGCAGCACGTCCGTTTCCCATTGCTGGCCGGGGAAAATCTTGCCGACGGGTTGGTTGATCAATTCCTTTTGGTCGTAACCGAGCAATTGGAGGGCAGCCGGGTTGGCGGTGGAGATCTTCCAGCCGGAATCGATTAAGAACAAGAAGTTGGACATCGTTTCGATGATGTCCTTGGCCGCCCGGGCCGGCGTTAACACGAACAATTTGTATTTCCAAATTCCCCAACCGATGAAAAGGACCCCCAAACTGAGTGAGGTATGCGTTAACTCGGGAATCCGGATGTCCAATTGTGGCAACAACCCGTCTCCCAACACGGCCGCCAGGATCGGGATGCTGAAGCCAAAAAGAATGTAAAGAGCTTGATCCTTCTTGATCCCTTCCGTGCGCCGAATCTTGCGCCAATAGAACCAGAGCAGGAAGAGTGCAAACAGGGCAGAGAGAGAGCTCCAGGTACCGTTGAAGTACCAGAGGAAGGTTTCGGGTGCCGACGCATAGGTCCAGCCCCAATAGGCCTTGGTCACATCGGTGGCTTGGTAGCCATTGACCAAGGTGATGATAGTGAAAGCCACCGCCGGCCCATACAGCAGCAAATAGACCCACCATCGTTTCAGCCAGCGGTCCTTCTCCGTGTAGGCCAATGCGAAATGCAACAGCAGGGAAAGCTGAAGCGGCCAAAACGCCGAAGTTTGCATCCAAAAAATCGCCTGGCTGACGCTTTCCGCCTGACGGTAGCCGTACTCGGTGAAGGAGACATAGGCGATCACAATGCAGAGCAGCGTAAAGATCTGGTTCAGCCGGTTGGAGCGGTCCTGGTTGTAAATGAACAGCCCCATGGCGAAGCAAACTACCGCTGCCAACAGCGAACCAAACGCGAACCAGCTCATGTCCACTAATTCCTCCCTTTCGTGCTCTTCACCTCAAGCTTAAGATTCCGAATGTTGTGCTTTCAGCAAGGCGGGAATGGTTTTAGCAGGTAAGGGTTCCCCCAAAAAAAACCCCTGGGCCATCGCACACTCCATCACCTGCAGCAGCTTCAGCTGAGAATCGGATTCCACACCCTTAGCAATCACTCTCATCTCTAGCTGTTGGGCCTGGTTGACAATCGCCTGGACGCGGGTTAGTACGTCGGGATTGCCCACCAGAGCCTTCATCAGGGAAATATCCAGCTTGACCTGGAAGAT
>JAPLHX010000098.1 GCA_026389415.1 Coprothermobacterota bacterium
CCAGGGACCGGTGGAAGGGGACACGACACCCACCGTATCTCCTTTGCATAAACGCCTTGGTTTGATTGGCAAGGGGAATCCCTCCTTCACTCCTGCGATTTTAGCAAAAAGAGAGCGGGAGAGGTTGAGCTTCTTGCTATCCTATGGAAGTAGATCAAGTGCGGCTCCGAACGAATTCCCAATTGATTCATCCAATTGGGAGGTGAAATTTGAATACTACTGAGTTCCGACTCTACCAACCGAACGATGCCGAAGCGGTGGCGGAAATCTACAATTCCGCTGCGCCGGGGCACCGTGCCATCTCCGCCGAACAAGCGCGCTTCTGGGAAGAAACGCGCGATCCCAAATGCCGCAATGCCCGCTGGGTGAAAGAGGCGGACGGCCAGGTCGTCGCCTACGGCGAATACTCGCAGTGGACCTTGATGTTCCATCCGCGCAAGTTCAACCTGGAGATCACCGTGCTGCCCGCCTGGCAGCGTCAGGGGCTCGGTACGGCTCTCTACCGGCACCTGGAGGACGCCCTGCAGCCGTTCGATCCGCTCTCCCTGTCCGCCTGGGTATTGGAATCCTACCCACACTGGCTCCGCTTCTACCAGGAGCGCGGCTTTCGGGAAGAGATGCGGGTGAGCGAATCCGCGCTGGACGTAATCGCTTTCGATTTCGCGCCTTATGAAGGCCACCAGCAGCAGGTGGAGGCGAAAGGGTTTCGCATCGCCACCTACCAGGAGCTGGAAGCGGACCCCCAGCGCGACCGTAAGGTCTACGAGCTGGAAGATGACCTCTCGCGGGACGTGCCGCAGCCCGATCCTTACACCTCGACCTCGCTGGAGTACTTCCAGGCCAGAATTCTGCGCAACCCGGATTTCCTGCCGGATGCCTATTTCCTGATGCTGCACGGGGACGAGTACGTCGGCATGTCCAACTTCTGGCGGTCTACCACGCCGCACCACCTGCAGCAAGGCCTGACCGGGGTCCGACGCGCCTACCGTCGGCGGGGGATCGCCCTGGCCCTGAAGCTGTTCGGCCTCCGCTACGCCAAAGAGCGCGGGACGACCCACATCCGCACGGAAAACGCAGTGGGGAATGAATCGATGCTGGCCATCAACCGGCGGCTGGGGTTCGTGCCGTTGCCGGTCTGGATCGGTCTGAAAAAGAGGCTGAAAGAAGAGGAATAGCGGAGCTGAAACGGCTTCAGGCGCAAAGGTCCGAGCCGAAAACGAAAGCGACGAAAAAAAGAAGTGAATCAGGGCCCCAGGTCAGGGTAGGTAATCCGTGCCTCCTGCGGGGGAAACCATTCCACTTTAGCGCCCAGTTTTTCCGAGATGAAGCGCATTGGCATCATCGTCCGCCCCGGGGCTTGGATGAACGGAACCACGTAAGGATTACCGGGATCGATCAATACATAACTTCCGTTCACGGACGCGGAATTCTGTCCGATCCAGAGCTCGATCGTATTGCCCAAGTGTTTGATCTCCACCTTGTCCGGCGGATACCAGTCCACGGTCGCGCCCAGCTCTTGTGCTACATAGCGGATGGGAAGGAAGGCGCGGCTCTCCACGATCACCAGTGTGGTGTCCATCGTTTTGGGGGTGGTATCCACGAAATAGACGGTGCTGCCGACGAAGAACTTCAGAACCAGGGGAGAGATCGAAAACGGCGGAGAAGGCGGCGTTGTATCCACTTCGATCGCCGCCTGCACCCAAGCGACCCCGTCTTTATCGTCCGGGTGAGCGGTGTGCACGAACAGGCCGAATCCCCCCGTCTTGCCGGCATAGGGAGAGAGGTCCACCCTCACCTCCCGCAGCGAGCCGTCGTAGTCTTTTGTCTCGTTGATCAGCTTGATCATCGGTTGGGCGGGATCGTCTTCCGCAAACGCCACGCCCACCACGACCCCCTGTTCGTCGGCGTGCTCCCCCTTCTGGAAACCGAACACTGCGTGCAAGGAGGCATTGGCCGGGACGTAGACGTGCCGATAGTCGCCGGTGACTCCATTTTCGCCGGTCCCCGCTCCCGTCAGAGCGGCATACATCAAGAGAGGGGTGGGGTAGGTCAGGCCATCTTCCATATCCGTTTGAATGGAACCGTACCGAGCCTCTCCGTCGAACACTTGCCAACCACCACCGCCAAAATTAAGCGGAGAGGAGACTCCCGCTTTCCAACTATTCCATTCCGCGTTGGGCGCGTTGACGAGGAAGTCGTAGGCAATCACAGGTGCAGCCAGGGAAATCGGTGGGGCGATGAAGGCTCCGGTTAATAGCAGGGAGAAACTCAACAGAATGGCTATCAGCAATATCGCATGTCGTTTCATCTTTCGACCCTCCTTTGGATGATCCCCATTCTACTCCTTGAAGATAGGCAACAACCGAATCAGGGCTGCTGGCAGGAAGTCGTTGACAAACGCCTGCCTGCACTATAATGGAGGTGGTGGTTGACAAGTGAGACGGAACCTCGGGGAGATCCACTGTTCCTCCCCGCAACCGAATCCTCCAGATTCGATCACCACTCATCTGGATGGGATGAGAAAGGGAGGAGTAACCATGAAAAGGAACCGGATCCTCTGGGGAAGACGAGCGCTGGTCGTCCTCCTGGCGGTTTTTCTAGTGGCAGGGACCTTTTTGGGGGCCTCCGCCCGTGCGCCGGCCATCGCCGGCGGTCCCTTGCCGTTCTTGCTCGGGCGCACCGGGGCTACATGGTATGAAACGAATACCCCGATCGTGCCGGCCAACACCCCAAGCGGACGCTTCCTTCACGCAATGGCCACCCTTCCTTCGGGAGATGTGCTTCTCTTCGGCGGATATGACGGCACCAACTACCTCAACGATACCTGGCTCTTTAATGCCGGCAACAAGACTTGGTCTCAGGTGCTCACATCTCCCATCCCAGTTCAGCGCCGTGCCCACGCCATGGTCACAACCCCCCAGGGAGTGCTTCTTTTCGGCGGATTCGACGGTTACGGCTTCCTCAACGATACCTGGCTCTTCAATGCCGGCAGCCAAACTTGGTCTCTGCTATCTACTACGTCCGCCCCGTCTGCGCGCGCCAATCACGCCATGGCCGCCACCCCCGGGGACGACGTGCTCCTCTTCGGGGGCACCAATAGCAGCGGTTCGCTGAACGACACCTGGCTCTTCGATACCCTGATCAATAAATGGAGCCAAATTCCCGTCGGACCCTCTGCTCCATCCAAGCGCTATTGGCACGCCATGGCCGACACCCCCACGGGGGTACTCCTTTTTGGGGGGTTCAGTTGGACGGCTAACTTCTTCAATGACACCTGGCTCTTCGACAGCTTCACCAATACTTGGAGCCAGATCACCGGCTCTGACATCACCCCGCCGGCGCGTTTTGGTCATGCCATGGCCGCAACCCCCGCGGGAGATGCGCTCCTCTTCGGGGGAGTGGAGGAGGGGCACTACCTTGGCGAAACCTGGATCTACGTCGTAAGCGAGAAAAACTGGTATCCCATCGGCGTATTTCCTTACCCGCCCGAGCGCACCGCCCTTGCCATGGCCACCGCTTCCGCGGGGGTGCTCCTCTTCGGAGGACAGGGCAGCAACTACTTCAACGATACCTGGATCTACGGCGTGGTTGCACCGACGCCGACCGCTTCTCCCAGCCCCACGCCCACCGCGTCACCGACTCCCAGTCCTTCCCCTTCTCCCAGCCCCACGCCTTCTCTCTCCTTCCCCGATGTCCCGGCCGGCTACTGGGCCTATCCCGAGATTATGAGCCTGGTGATTGCGGGGGTGGTGAAAGGCTACCCGAACGGCACCTTCCAGCCGGAGAACGCGGTGACCCGGGCGGAATTCTGCAAAATGATCCTGCTCTCTCTGGGCTATGCGCTGGAGTTCCCGGAGAGCCCCTCCTTCCCGGATCTGGTGAAAGAGGAGTGGTACTACGGCTACGTGGAGGGAGTGTTCAAGCAGGGCCTGATCAAAGGCTACCCGGACCACACCTTCCGGCCGCAGGGCAACATCACGATGGCCGAAATCCTGACCATTTGCGTCCGGGCCAAGGGATGGCAGGAAGTAGCACCTCCCGGACCCCCCCCAACCATTCTGTTGCAGGATCAGGACGGCTCCGTGCGAGCGATCACGGCGGCGGACTGGTACTACAAAGCGGTGGGGACCGCGGCCCAACACTGCCTGCTGATGTTCCCGGACCATCAGCAGATCATGACGGCGGGTGGCGGCAGCGACGAGTACCAGCTCCGCTTCAATACGGCGGCGACCCGCGCCCAGACGGCGGTCTTCCTGGCCCGGATGCCAGGCGCGCCCTAGGCGAAAGTCCCACGCCGGCTCATGGCGGGATGGTGGTCTCGATCCGATGGCCGAGTGCTAGTGCGGAAACTGTTGTCGAACTCTGGCCGCAATCTGGCGATCGGTCATCTTATCAACCGCCTCACTCCAGAACATGCGTTCACCAAGGGGGGTCCCATCAACACGTTTTTTTCAGTTTGATCCGCTGTGCTATCGCCGGCACCGGCGTAGAGAGTCTGGGGCTTGGAGGGGTCGATAACCAGGCACACCACACGGCTATCCGTCAGTCCGCTAGAAGAATCAACCCAGTTGATCCCGCCGTCGCTACTCTTCCAGACCCCATCACCGGCACCGGCGTAAATCACCTGAGAATTACCGGGGTCGATGGTCAGGGACCACATAGTGTTATCCGTCAACCCGGTGGAGGATCTGGTCCAGTTGATCCCGCCGTCGCTACTCTTCCAGACCCCGTCGCGATCGGCGACGGCATAGGGGGTCTGGGTGCTGGCATAGACCACCTGGAGGTTCGAAGAGTCGACAGCCAGGCACTGCACCCAGTTCTCTGTCAGCCTGCCGGAGGAAGCAGCCCAACTCACCCCGCCATCACTGCTCTTGCATACCCTTCCACCAGCGGTGCCGGCGTAGAGGATCTGGGGGTTCGAGGGGTCGATGGCCAGTACACCACTGTCAGCCAGCCCAGTGGAGGAAGCGGTCCAAGCAGCTCCGCCGTCGCTGCTGTTGAAGACCCCGCTGCCCAAGATGCCGGCATACAGGATCTGGGGGTTGCCGGGGTCGATAGCCAGGCTCCGCACAGGTTTGTCAGCCAGCCCGGTGGAGGAAGCGACCCAACTCATTCCGCTGTCGCTGCTCTTCCAGACCCCGCGGCTATAGGTGCCGGCATAGAGCACCTGGGGATTCGAGAGGTCAATGGCCAGGCATTGGATCATTCTCTCTTGGAGAGGTAGTTTTTCCCAAACGCCCACAGTAACTCTGGTGCTGGTCGGAGTCGGAGTAGGGGTAGGGGTCGGAGTAGGGTTCGGCGATGCCGAAGTCGTCGTCGACGAGGGGATTGCTGTCGGGGTTGCCGGGCCGGCACAGCCGACAAGAAAGGATAAGACCAGCGTGACGGTCAGTACTGCGAGTGCAACTCTCTTCAATTCAGTTCCTCCCTCTGTGTGCTGCTCTGTTCCATTCCAGACAAAGAATCGGTTCTGTTCAATGCCTTACACCTCTTCGTACTTCACCACCGTTCGCGCAAAATTGGCCGTACTTCATGCTGAAAGCTTACCGGGAAAGAACCGCGCTCCGTTTGCCGGTCGCGCTCTCAAAAAATACCGCAGCCAGTGCTCTAAGCGAAACGAAACGGGGGAAGGGTCCCGGCGGACGGATTGAGGCGAGGCTTGTTGGTCGGGGTGCGGACCGAAAAATCCGGCCGCCTTTCACATACCTAATTGAACCACAGATCGCTGTGCTTACCGTCATGGGGCCATCCGGAATACCCCGCCACCATCGATCCCAGCGTAAAGGGTGCCCGAGGGGTCGATAACCAGAGAATATACAGTACTGTTCGTCAGCCCGCTGGAGGAATCGGCCCAGCTGACCCCGCCGTCGCTGCTCTTGGAGACCCCGGCACCCGCGGTGCCGGCGTAGAGGGTCTGGGGGTTGGAAGGGTCGATGGCCAGGGACAGCACATCACCGGAGGCCAGTTGCTCCCAGACGCCGACAGTGACGTCATCGTTGGTGGGGGTCGGGGTCGGCGATGCCGAAGTCGCCGTCGGCGACTGCTTTGGGGTCATCCGGAACACACCTTCCAAGGTGCCGGCGTAGAGGGTCTGGGAGTTGGAGGGGTCGAGAGCCAGGCACTGCACAGTGCTGTCCGTCAGCCCACTGGAGGAAGTGGCCCAACTAACCCCGACGTCGCTGCTCTTAAAGACCCCGCCGCCCCCGGTGCCGAAGTAGAGGGTCTGGGAGTTGCTGGGGTCGATGGCCAGGGAATACACATTGTTGTCCGTCAGCCCTCTGGAGGAAGTGGCCCAACTAACCCCGCCGTCGCTGCTCTTAAAGACCCCGCCGCCCCCGGTGCCGGTGTAGAGAGTTTGGGGATTGCTGGGGTCGATGG
>JAPLHX010000235.1 GCA_026389415.1 Coprothermobacterota bacterium
AGAATGGACGGAATTTGCCCTTGGGAGGAGACATTTTCATCATTTCATATTTTTGGGAAGTGACTCTTGGTACGGGCTGGCCAAGGAACTAGCCTGGAAGATGCTGGAAATGGCACAGGTGTCCTCTTTTGCGTTTCATTCGCTGGAATTCCGCCACGGTCCCCGAGGGTTCCTTGACCAAGACACGCTGGTGTTCCTCCTTACCCAACCCACCAGTCCTTCCTATCCGCAGGAGAAGAACCTTTACGATGAGATCGCCAGCCGGGCGAGCACGATAGCGATCGACTGCCGCGGCCTGCACACCAATCCACTTTCATTCCGCCCGTTAGAAGGTCTCAGCTATTGGCAGAGTTTCTTTGTGCAAATGATGATTGGGCAATGTCTGGCATACCAGGTGGCAAAAGACAAGGGCCTCAACGCAGATTTTCCACCAGGCCTGCAGGAATTCGTGGAGCTGGAGGGATTGTAGGTGCGCAAGAAAGAGGAATCTGCTTGAAAACTGAGGATGCCAATCGAATCTCTGGTTTTCCTTCTGTGAATGGAACGCGGTTCTATTTCGAAATGTCCGGCACGGGGAAGTCAGTGGTTTTTGATCCATGGAGGATTGGTGAACTGTCATCTGTGGGACGGTCAGTTGCCGAAGTTTGCACAGGACTTCCAGACCGTGCGATATGACCTGCGGCGAAGGCCGGTCGGAGTTTCCGAGCGTCCCCTATTCACATACAGAAGACTTGCGAGCCTTGCTGCAATTCCTAGGCATCTCAGCTTGTGGCAGCATGTTCATATCAGCCTGCGGCAGCATGTCCATCGGTCTTTCTCTTGGTAGTGCGATTGCTACCAGTTTCACCCTCGCCTACCCTGAATTGGTCGAATCTTTGGTTTTGGTTGGAGCAGGGCTGGATGGTTAGCGGGTGGCCCAAGAGAAATACGCAGATGTGATCCAGCAGTTCATCGCGGATGTCCGCGACATACGAGCAGGGGGATCTGGAGCGGGAGTTGGAGTTAACTTTGCACGTTTGAACGGATGGCCCAAACCGTTTCCCAAGGCAAGTAGACTCTGGGGCCCGCGCGCTTGTCCGCCGGATGAGCGAGGAAAACTTGCGCCGGCAGAAACCGGAGGTGAAAGAGAAATCACCGGAAGGACCGCCGGCAGCGAAACGATTGGGAGAACTCCGTGCGCGGACACTGGTGGTTCTGGGAGCAGAAGGCATCGCCCCTATCCTGGAGATCGGCGAGGTATTGGCCCGGGAAATCCCCGGAACCGGCAAAATGTTGATCCCGGAAGTCGCCCATCATTTACCTCTGGAAAAACCGGAAGAGTTCAACCGGATCATACTGAACAGCCTGCGGCAGCATGTCCTGCGTAATAATCGGGTCGCTTGGTTTCCGCCGATTTTTGCACAAAAATCCTCAGACATACGTGCGCATCGGCAAGTTGCCGTTTTTGGGCGACGCCCTCTCCAGATCTATCGTAAGCGGGAAACCCTTATCCAACCACAGCCGGTTCGATCACCAGTTCGCCTTTGGCGAAGCGCTGATAGTTGAGTCGCGTAATGTCATAAGAAAGAGACTGGCCCAGCATCCACTCGGCCATGATTGGAGCCAGACCGGGGCCGTACATAAACCCATGTCCGGAACCCCCAGCCGCACTGAATAGGCCGGGTACCTCCTCGATGGGGCCGATGATGTGATGGGAGTCGGGCGTGATTTCATAGAGTCCGGCCCATTGGCGAACGATGTTTAAACCTTTAAATCGTGGCAAAATCCGCTGCACCGTGTCTGACATCCGCTCCAGGAAACCCCAGGTAGGGGAAATGTCGAACTGGGCCGGGTCGAACCAGCGATGTTTCTGCTCGGGTGGCAACCCCATGATGAACGAACCGTGCGGGCGCTGCTGGATGTAGTAACCCAACGAAAAAGAAATCACCATTGGGGAGAAAACCCGCTCCACCGGCTCGGTAATCAGGATCTCGTGCCGTTCGCCCCATAGGGGGATGTCCAAGCCGATGGTCTTCATCAGGTGGTGAGTCCAGGCTCCGGTGGCCACTAGCACTTGCTTTGCTTCGATCGTGTCCCCATCGGCCAACCTGACACCCTTGATCCCCTGGTCGTCCCGAACTAATTCGGTGACTTCTGTCCGCTTCCTGATTTCCACCCCAAATCGTTCCGCTGCCTTGCCATAAGCGAAAACGGTATAGAACGGGTCGGCATGTCCGTCCTTACTGTGATAGGTGGCACCAAAACACCCGTCAACATTCACATCGGGAAAGCGGTATTTCACCTCTCCTGGCGTAAGAACTTCCGTCATCACATTCAGGCGGTGTTGGACAATCACGCGGGCCTTAAGGCTCTCCCATTCCGGCTGGGAACTGCTCATGACCAAGTAGCCACCCTGCCAAAGGCCGATTCGGTCCGCAGGGTACTCTAACTCTTCGGCCAACACCTCGAACTTTTCTAAAGCCAGCTTCATCAGACCGATGTTGAATTCGGAACCGAACTGGGCACGAATGCCAGCCGCGCAGGAACCGGATGAACCGGCGGAAAGGAACTCCTTTTCCAGCAAGAGGATCTTACCGGCCTTCTTTTTTGCTAGCTCGTAGGCGATGGACACCCCGGTGATTCCGCCACCGATAATGATGATGTCGTATGTCATCCGTTCTCCTCCTTGAGAAAGACCTCAAATGAGGTGGAGCGAAGCGGGGGACGAACCACGGTTGGGCGGTAGTTGACTTGATCCACGGAAAGCATCAAGTGATTGGCTAACTCTCGCAGTACCAGCAAGCGACAGGTTTTTCCGCCACAAGGTCCTAATCCGATTCGCAACACTCGCTTAAGTTCGTCCCAGGAAATGTAACCTTCGGCAATGGCCTTACGCACATCCTCCAATGTCAAATCCTCGCAGCGGCAAACAATAACATCTTTCAGATTCATGCTTGCACCCTCCTCCGGAAGAAGCGAACCTCCATAACTTTCTCCGGGGGAACTCGTAATCGGACCAGGGTGGTTTTGGTTTTCTTTTCGATGCCGGGCAGGGAAAATACGCGACTGACGGAAGCTTCGCAAACGATGCACCCTCTCCGGTCCAGCCCATCCACCAATTCTCCCACGGCCGGGAGGGGGACAAACTCGTAAGCAAGGGTGACAAAGCCATCTTCGTCTTTTTTCTCGACCATGAAAATGGCGATACCAGGACAGGCTGCTACACAGGCAGAGCACCCTGTACACTTCTCGTGGTTGATTTCCGGTATTGAAATCAAGGTCTTCATGGTGATGGCGTTCACCGGGCAGGAATAAACGCAGGGATCGCAAGGAATATCCTGATAGCATTCATGCAAAGCCACTGGCTTCCTGCGGATCCGATCCTCGCTGGGAGCGGAATTCTTCAGATCTCTTTCGGTGGGAACACCGTCTATGTCAATCATTGACTTGCCTCCTTGCCGGCCAGACGGTCCAGACCGCTGCAGACATTTTGGCTGAGTGTGGAGCAACGGAACTCTGCCAAAGCTTCAATCAATCTCCGCCGCATTTGTTCATCCACCGCATATCCGAGGTCCGATGCTGCTGTGAGGCCGGCGATGCGTCCTTGCAGGCTGGCTGTAGTTGCTTCCTCGATACCACTGACATCGCCCACTACAAACAGGTCTTTGCGGTTGGTGCGACCGGTCTGATCGTGCCAAGGCACGAAACCACCGAGTTCTGGGATATAGTACTCTTGGATTCCTAGCTCAAACAGCAGGTCAGACAAGGGGGTTAACCCTACGGCCAGGCAAACTACGTCCACACGGAAGGTGCGCTCCGTGCCGGGAATTAAACGGAACTTGTCATCCACACCCACGGTTTCGGCTCGTTCCACTTTCTGGTTTCCGTACACTCCCGTGATCGTTCGTTGCAGCAGGATTGGGATTCCGGCTCGCTGAATTTTGGCGGCGTGTACCCAATAGGCTCCGCCCAGCCGGGGCAACACATCGATCACGGCCCGTACTACCGCTCCAGCTTGGAGCAATTGGTACGCTACAATGACCCCTACATTACCAGAGCCCACAATCAGGTAATGTTCTCCGGGCAAAATACCATAGCTGTTCATCAGGGTTTGCACTGCACCCGCCCCGTACACACCGGGTAGGTCGTTGTTTTCAAACAGGATCATTTTCTCGGAGGCACCTGTGGCAATTACCGTTCTTTTGGGTTTGATCTTGATGTACTTCTCCTGGTCGGCTACAAGCCAAATGCCGTCTCTGTAAGCACCGATCATTTCTTTACCCAGGTACGTCTCAACCTGGGGCTGGGCTAACACAGCGTGACTCCATTTCTGGGCCAGTTCAATCCCCCGAGCGCCTGCGCCCCGGTCCGCCCAACCGAAAAACTTATGGGTCTGCTTTACCAGTTGTCCTCCCAGTTTAGCGAAGCGGTCCACCAAAACAACGGATGCTCCGCTTTCCGCTGCTGCCAGGGCAGCGTTCATCCCCGCCGGACCCCCTCCAACCACTAAAACATCCGGCTCTTTCATTTCAGCACCCCTTTATCTCTTTGCACCTGTACGCGCATTCCTTGGTGCAAAGGAACGATGCAGGTTCGCACGTTAGGCACATCATCCACCACCATCAGGCAGGAGGAGCAATTCCCAATGGCGCAGAAGAACCCACGAGGACGATGCAGGTCTACACTCTCTCGGAATGTACTGATACCGTTCGCTACCAGGGCAGCGGCAATGGGTTCTCCTTCCGCTCCTTCCATTTGCTCTCCTTCAAAGAAGAACTGCACCTTTGGCTTGGGTGGGAACGTGAGAATCGGGTGAATTTTTATTCTGCGCAATGGTGTCGGCCATCTCCTTTCCAGGGTTTGGAAGCACACGAGATTCATTTCCAAGCTTACTAAAAGCCGCGCTATTTTATCGCAGGCCAAGTAGACGTGCCACTCTTTTTTCATCAAAATCTAAAATCTCAGGCTTAAAACCAAGGCTTTTGAATCACCTCTGACCCGCTAGATTACAGCAGGAAGAAGGGGGAACGCAGTCACCTTGCAGTAAATTCACCCAGTATCCTTTGTCGTAGGACTTCTTCATGGTTTTCCTCCGCGCCAATTTGAGATTTGAGATCTGAGATCTGAGATGGGGAGTTCAGGGTTGGAATAAAGAGAAGCAGGGCGGTTGGGGAAACCGCCCTGCAAGGGGAAAGGGGGAGGTATCTCTGTCATATATGTAACAGCAATCATCCAATCCTATTCCCCGTTTTTGACCTGACTCTCCTCGACTCCCCTAGCGGGTGGCTCTGTTTGCCAAGGATGTGAATTGTCCGACAATTTCTCGTTGTTTGGATGATGATATTTTTGCGACAGTATTGCTTCTGGCGTATGCACTGAGGTTAGTTTAAGTGCAGGAAGACGGCATTTTACCCTTCGATTCGGTCTGTCAAACGATGAGCCCTAGTTCGTCTTGTACCAACTGTCTCAGTTTTTTCCGGTCT
>JAPLHX010000048.1 GCA_026389415.1 Coprothermobacterota bacterium
CCTGGTGGTTTATGACGAAAAAGGCCAACCTTTAGCCTGGTCGGGCGAGTTGGACCAAGCGGCGCCGGCAGTGCCCCAGGGGGTGCTGACTTCTGCCCGCGATCGCGGGCAGAACAGGGTCACCTGGCAGCCCCGTCCCGGGGTGCGCAGCGCCATCGTAGTTGTCCCTTACCAGGGAGCGAGAAGCGGGTTCGTCCTCGCGGGTCGTTCTCTAAGGGAAGCAGAAGCTCTGTCGTCAACGCTCTTGCTGTTGGTCGGATTCGGTTGGCTGGGTTCGCTTGTTGCAGTCTTCATCGCCACTTGGGTATCACGTGCGGTCGCAGCGAAGCTGTTGTAAGGGCACATTCCTCTTCTGCCGCCCAAGTCATGCGACCTGCAGAGTATCCTTTGCGAGCCTGTTCGTACTATTGTTGTGAAGGTCAATTGGGCAGCAACGTTGCTCCCATGAAGTTGATGTAGTCACGCATCTCTTTGACGGTCATGCCGAATTCATGTTCAGCCGCTGCACTCGAATCCGATTCCACCCTCAAGTACAGCTCGTATTGATGTCCGGGCTGCAGAACCGCTTTTTGCTCCAAGGTGACGAATCCGTTGGTGCCATGCTGTTTGTCCCATGTGTTGCTAACCGCAAACCCGGTCCCGATCCATGCCGTGGGGGTGTTCCCCTGTGCGTCCTTTCCGGTGGTGAGATCCCAGATCCCCAGGTGAGCTTGAAGATTGATCGAGACATCACCGATCGGTATTTTCCCGATGTAGAGGTCAGTTTGGAGATTCACGCGGCAAGTAACTGAAGCGGGAAACAGGCCTTGATAGGTAAAAGGCCTCGAATCCTGCAACACTCCTGTGATCTCCGCGTGGAAAACATGGCCGGGTTTGAAGGCAGCGTCACCCCAAAATTTCACCCCCAGGATTCCTGGTTGGGATGTCAGCTCGTTGCTCGTGGCGAAATACATTTGACCGCCCGCGCCGCCTCCGCTCATGTGCATTGTATCCACTTCCACGCGCCAATGCGGGTTGGGCGTGTTCCATGGGTAGACGAGAGAGAAAGCCTGGGCGCCGCCTAAACGAGCCCAGGCGAACCCACAGCCGTAGAGGGTGGTGCCGGTTGTGGAAAGCTGGTAATCGTCGTTGTAGGCATCCACCGAGAAACTGGGGGATAGCGGGGCGGGAAGAGCGCTGTCTAGCAGTTGGGTGGTCCAGCCGGGACCCTGGTATTGAGGCACCGCTGGGCCGAAGTCGGTCAGAAGCAAGAGCCAATCGGTGGAAGGGCCAAGGAATTGGCCCTGTGTGGAATCCCAACGGTCATAGGCAGGGCATTCCGGTACCGGCAATACCGTTGCGCTCCAGTTCATGGCCAGCCCTTTGGAGGGATTGGCCGCGTTGACCAGGGGCGTTGGATTGCTGGTCGGTTTCAAGACATCCACTGTAGTGAGAACTACCGACCGTAATCCGTAGGTCGCCTCGTCCCGCGTCTGGATGGAGAAGAACTGGGCCCGCGAAAGCACATCCTGCCCGCCCAGGAAGAGGGGATCCTTCGCGTTGGTGGTAGTGAGGTTGGCGCTGTAGGCCACCAGACGGG
>JAPLHX010000228.1 GCA_026389415.1 Coprothermobacterota bacterium
TAACGATGGATCACGATCCGCAAGCAACAAACGACTTACGCTGGAACCAGGAGGATCTGCCTCCTGATCGTGATCCATCGAGCGCCAGGGGGTTTGACAAGGATGAACCGCCCCCAATTTGAACAGCTCGTCGGAGAGGCTTTGGATAACCTCCCGCCGTTCTTCCAGGACAAACTGAACAATGTGGCGGTCGTCGTGGAGGATCAAGCCTCGGCAGAAGTCCTCTTGGATCAAGGTTTGCGCCATCCGTTGAATTTGTTGGGCCTCTACCATGGGATCCCACAAACGAGGCGGGGTATAGGCTACAGTTTCACCCTTCCCGATCGGATATCCATCTATCAGAAGGCGATTGAGATCCGGGCCGCTACTCCTTCCGAAATCCGGGCATTGGTGGCGGAAGTGGTTGAACACGAGATCGGCCACCATTTCGGTCTTTCCGACGAGGAATTGGCAGAGGCCATGGGAGAAGAATGACGGACCCAAAAGTGATGGCTCGCGATCTGAGTCAAACCGCGGAGCGCTTGCGACCCTTGGTCAACATCCTCCCTAAAGTGGGGATATTGGCTCAGGGAAAAGGGGTGGTGGTGGTTACCGGTGCCAATCGGGGGATCGGGTTGAGCATGGTGGGCGCTTTGTTGCGGCAAGGGTTTTGCGTGGGCGCTCTGGACAGTTCCCGCGAGAATCTGCTGGTGCTACAGGAACGTTACCCCAATCTACTGCCGCTGCGAGCCGACATCACCCTGCGGGAAGAAACCGAGGCCGTACTGGATGCCATTGTCCGAAAGTGGGGGCGGATCGACGTCCTGGTCAATATTGCCTGCCTGGCCCCCACTCGCAGGTTGGAGCTTCCCCCCCAAGAAGAAACGCGGCGGGAATTTGAGGTCAATGTTTTTGTTCCTCTCCGATTGATTTCCTGGGTGCTCCCCCAGATGGAGAAACAAGGGGTTGGCATCATCCACAACATCTGCTGTGGGTTCGGGATCGCCGGCTTCCCTGGAATCCTCGGGACCGCTGCCAGTACGGCTGCCTTGGAATCACTGAGCCGCACATTGGACCTGGAAATGCGCTCGCGCGGGATCCGGATAAACATGATGTATCCTCCCTTTCCCCCCATTTCCTCCGCGGCCATATAAACATGATGTATCCTCCCTTTCCCCCCATTTCCTCCGCGGCCATGGCAACGATCAAAAATCCCACGGAAGCCATGGCGGGATCCGATTGGGCGGGCGAACGATTGGCGCAATCCATCCTATCGACAAAACCGGTGATCACGCCGGATATGCGCACGACCATCCTCCTTTTTCTCCTGTTTCACTTTCCGTTTGCTTTTGGAAAACTGATCTCCCACCTTGCAGCAAGGTCCCACACGGCGAGATAACGTTAGGCTGGATCCGCTCGCTCCTTAAGCGTTGCCAGGATCACCGTCAATGCCTGGCGCATGGTATCCAAGGGGATGGAAGTTGTTTTTCCGATTTGGGCTGCCAAGTCCGGCGTGCAAGGCAAGTGAATGAACCCCCCACGAAAGCGTTGCCAGTGGTTGGATTCGTGCGCCAGCAGATAAAACGCTTGGTTGCAGCAAAAGGTCCCGGCAGTACAGGAGATTTCCGTGGGTATCCCGGCGCCAATCAAGGCAGAATTCAGCCTGCGTAACGGCAGACCGCTAAAATAGGCAGCCACTCCTCCGGGTAGAATCGCTTGTTCCGTGATGTTGGCGCCAGAGTTGTCCGGCAAGTTAAAATCGAGCAGATTGATCGCGACCCGCTCGAAGGAAATCGCTTGGCGATTGGCAGCCAAACCGAACGCCAGGACCCATTGTGGTTCGGAT
The DNA here is from genome assembly GCA_026389415.1 of Coprothermobacterota bacterium. Lineage (GTDB taxonomy): Bacteria > Caldisericota > JANLFM01 > JANLFM01 > JANLFM01 > JAPLHX01. Next base: position 1,826 of record JAPLHX010000228.1, read on the forward strand.
TGGGTCAGCGCATTGCACAAAGCGGCATGAATTTCGCGCCAGCGTACCGGAAGGATGGCGATATCGATCTGCCAACCCTCTTGCCCATAAAGAGCAGCCTCCGAAACGAGAGCTCTCCACGTACGCGGTAAACCAATCTGTCGGCAGGCAATCGCTAAAGGTTGAAAGATCCGGTGCAAAGAAGTTCCAGGCCTTCGCGCGGACGATCACCGTCACGGCTTCAGCCTTCGTCACCTCGCCGTTCGGTTTAAACGTCCCGTCGGGATACCCGACCATATACCCATGTGCGACCGCCGCATGGATCCCGGGTTACGCCGGCTTCCGGTCGGAAGAAACCATCCGGGTAACCCTGGATCACTTTTTCTTGGGAAAGGCGCTGAATTGCCGCCCCAGCCCAATAGACGGTGGGTATATCCGGAAACGTTGGTGTCGGCTTCCGGATGGAGAAAAACGCGGGAGATTGCGCTAGGAATGAGTTCCCCCAAACCGGCATCCAAATGACCTCGATCCGCCCCTTCTCCGTTTCCACTGGGGGAACGGTCCAGGCAAAACTCGCGGTATCTCCCGGTTTCAGTGCCGGATTGGCGATTTCTGCAATCGGATTCCATAAATTTTCGCCGATCAAGGTGTAGTAGAGGGCGATTTGTCCGCCGGTGGAGGTGACGGTCCAGCGAATCTCGTAGATTTGTCCCGGAGTCAGGATCTCACCCCCCACCGGTTGGAGCAGGGTGACTCCTTCGCGCGTGCTGATCGCCGCGGCGGGGGGAAGAAGAAGTACATTGCAAAGTAGGATCACCATCAGTGCGACTGCAATTCTCTGTTTCATCGTAGTCCTTTCCTGCAAGATTCTAGCATCTGAAGCAAGGCGTCCACACTTGGTGCCGTCTGTGCTTGACCCTTGGCGCTATGCTGCCTATAATCGGGACCACTGGGCGGTTAGTTCAGCGGTAGAACGCTTCGTTGACACCGAAGAGGTCGTAGGTTCGACTCCTACATCGCCCACCATTCTTTTTCTTCGTGAAAGAAAAAGGACTCCCAACGGAGCCCTTTTTTGGTTTGGATCCGCGAATTTCTTACTCAAGCACCCGAGTGAAGTAATCGTGATGATCCTCTTCGTCGGAAAGGATCTCTTCGAATAGGAGTCGCGTTGTGGTGTCATTCTCCTTGGCCGCCAAGGCGACGATCTCTTTGTAGAGCTCTATGGCTTCTACCTCGGCCTTCACGTTGAGTGCGATCATCTCTTTCCAATCCTTGCCGATAGCAATCGTCGTCGGTTTGGTGGTAGGAATTCCACCAAGATAATCCAAGCGTTCGGCGATTTTTTCAGCGTGCTTCATCTCCACGATGCCGATATCCCGCAACTGGCCTGATACCACCTGACCCAACACGCCTTTGACGACCACGTGTTGCCAGAGATATTGGATGGAAACCTGCATTTCGCGGGCAATCGCTTTGTTCAGATTTTCGTTTAGCTTTTCAGACATTTGCTCTCCTCCTTGTTGGTTTACTAGCTTGTTGCCATTATAACAATTCGAGGAGCGAATAATTCCCCCTCAGAAATAGTGCTTCAGTTCGAAGGGATGGGGCCGCAGCGAACCTTCGCGCGCTTCGAATCGTTTCAATTCGAGCCAACGTTCCAGTAAAGCCCGGGGGAACACATCGCCGGCTAATAGGTAATCGGAATCCTCTTCCAGGGCCTGTACCGCCTCCGATAGGTTTCCCGGCAGGAAAGCGACCTTCTTGGCCATTTCCGGGGAGAAGAGATCGGTCTCGAAGGGTCCGTACCCCTCGCGGCAGGCATCAATTCCGTGCTCGATCCCGTCAATCCCGGCTTGAAGAAGGGCCGAAAGGCAGAGATAGGGATTTGCAGTGGCATCCGGTGGGCGGTACTCAAACCGGATTTCCTCCGTGCGCGCTACATAGAGTGGAATTCGGCAAGCGGAGGAACGGTTGCCGCCACCGAAGGTGATGGTCACCGGTGCCTCAAAACCTGGAACCAGCCGCTTGTACGAATTGGTGCAGGGGTTGGTGATGGCGCATAACGATCGGGCATGCTTGAGCACGCCACCGATGAAGCAGAAGGCGGTTTCGCTCAAGTGGGCGTAGGTGGAAGGTTCCCGGTAGAAGAGATTCTGCCCGTCTTTTTGCAGAAGCAAGTGCACATGCCAGCCATTGCCCGGATGGCCGTACAAGGGCTTGGGCATCCAGGTCAAGGCCCAGCCACGCCGGGCAGCCGCATTTTTCAAGGCGTACTTAATCAGAATGGCATGATCCGCGGCGGGAAGCAGAGGCTCCAATTGCACTTCGATTTCGTTTTGCCCCCAAGCGCCGCCTTCGTGGTGATGATATTTTACGGGGATGTTCCATTGGCGCAGGATGGAGCACACTTCGCTGCGAAAGTCGGCAAAGGCATCCCGCGGCGTCTCGGCATGGTACCCTTTGCCGGTGATCGGGGCCACCGGAACGATGTGACTTTCCAGCCACCCTTCTTCGTCCCGTACTTCCAAACGATCGAACGCATAGAATTCGTATTCCGGTCCCCAGAGGGAACGGTCGGCGATCCCCAGCGCACGCAAGCGGTCCTCTGCTTTCTTCGCGATCCGGCGCGGGTCTTCCGTAAAAGGGGTGCGGGCCGCGTCGGTCAGGTGAATGGGTGCCAGACAAGCCAGTGTCGGCTGTTGGCGGAATGGATCCACGAAGCAGGTATCCAGGTCCGGCAGAAGGATCATGTCTGAATGT
>JAPLHX010000024.1 GCA_026389415.1 Coprothermobacterota bacterium
AATTCGGTCAAGGGGTACATGAAATTCGAACAGGATACCTTGACCAAAGTGGTGGAGGCGCGGGCTAAAGCCGTCAGTGCCTCGTCGATCCCGGATAAAATACAGGCGGAGGGAGTCCTTACCCAGGCTCTGCGAGGCCTATTGGCTGTAGTAGAAGCCTATCCGGATCTGAAAGCCACCCAGGAAGTGACCAGCCTGATGGAGGAATTGAAGAACACGGAAAATCTGATTTCGTTTTCGCGCCAGTTTTACAACGACAACGTGATGAGCTTCAATACGCGGATCTCGATTTTCCCTTCCAACATCCTGGCGAATATGTTTAGCTTCAAAGCCCAACCTTTCTTCGAGATTGTAGACGCGACAGAGCGGCAAACCCCTAAGGTAGACCTCACCGCCTAAATGGCCGTTATCCAGTTTTACGAGGAAGAGCGCCGGAACATCCGGAAAAGCTACTTCTTGGTGTTCCTATTTACCCTGATGATGGGCTTTTTCGGCTTCATCATCGATTATTTGTTCGGCACGGGTCCCTGGTTCACTCTGGTTTTTTTAGGAATCGCGCTGATCCAGGTATTGATCGGCGTATTCTCCGGACCCAGCCTGATTCTGGCTTCCACCGGAGCCAAACCGGTCGACATCCGCAATCCCGAACACAAGCAATTGGAAAACATCGTGAACGAGCTTTCCGTGGCCACCGGATTACGACCAACACCAAAGGTCTATTACATCCCCGGCGACCCGACGATCAACGCCTTCGCCACCGGGTTGAAAAAAGACAAAGCGTTTGTCTGTGTAACCGAGGGTCTCTTGCATAATCTGAACCGAGAGGAAACTCAAGGCGTCCTGGCCCATGAACTCAGCCACATCCACAATCAGGACATGCTCTACATGACGCTTCTGGCCGCCATCGTGGGCGCGGTGGTGATCATTCAAATCTTCGCCTTTCGCGGCGGGTTCCAGGCACTGGCTTTCAGCGGAGGTTCCCGTAAGGACTCGGGCTGCGGTTACGCCGCGGTATTCCTGCTGGCAGTAGGATTGGCCGCTACCGTTTTTGCTTTCCTGGGACGATTGATCCTTCTGGCCGTTTCCCGCCAACGGGAATATTTGGCGGACGCCCATGCGGTGGAGATCACGCGCAATCCCAACGGTCTTTCTTCCGCGCTGAGAAAAATCGCGCTGGTTCCCGTCCGCTCCAAAGCAGCCAACATCGCCACGGCATCCCTGTTCATGGCTGACCCCTTGAAACGAGCGGTCAACGAGCGGGAGGGTTTCTGGGCAAACTTGTTCAGCACGCATCCACCCCTCTACATTCGGATCGCGCGGTTGGAAGCCAAAAGTCCGGATCAGGTGATTCGCGAGTTGAGCGCGGGTGAGGCGCAACCCCCGAGTTCTGGTACATAGAAGACAGACGGCAAGAATAGCGCATGGCCGACCAAGACAAACTTCAAGCGCAGAACCCACCGGACCTGATGGCAACGGCCTCCGCCTTGCTAGAGAATGAAACGCGTTACCCCATCTTGTTGGATCAAATTCCCGCCGCGATATACATCGATGCCATTGATGAAACCAGCAGCCCCCTCTTTCAAAGTCCCCAGTTTGAAGTCATGTTTGGTTTTTCCGCCGCGGATTGGCAGGCGAACCCGAACCTCTGGGCCGAACGCTTGCACCCGGAGGACCGTGCCCGCATAACCAGCGAGCACTTTCGCACCAATGCCACCGGCGAACCGTTTCGGATGGAGTATCGTTTCTTGGCGAAAAACGGGGGGGTCGTTTGGGTCAGGGATCAAGCGGTAATCATCCGGGACGCCCAGGGGAATCCGCTGCACTGGCAGGGTGCAATGCTAGACATCACGGCGCAAAAACGGTCGGAGATGGTGCAAGAATCGATCTACCGGATTTCAGAAGCCGTGCATGCCACCCGGAATTTAGGTGAGCTTTTTTCCTCCATTCACCAGATCATCAGCAGCCTGATGCCCGCGTCGAACTTTTACATTGCCCTCTACGAACCAATCAGCCAGACTCTGAGCTTCCCCTACTTCCAAGACGAATTCGACGAAAACCCGCAAAGAAAGAAGATGGGTCGAGGTCTGACGGAATATCTATTGCGCACGGGTTTCCCGCTGTTGGCTTCCCCTCAGATCTTTGACGCATTGGTGGCAGAGGGAGAGGTGGAAAGTGTAGGCGCCCCCTCCATTGACTGGATGGGCGTACCCCTGAAAGCGAGCGGACAAACTCTGGGAGCGATGGTGGTGCAATCGTACACCGAGGGCGTACGGTTCCGGGCGGAAGATCTTCAGATCCTAGATTTCGTTTCCAAACAAGTGGCGATGGCCATCGCCAGAAAACGGAGCGATGAGGCTTTAAGCGCAAGCGAGAGCCTTTACCGAAGCGTGGTGGAAACAACGCCCGATGCCATCGTATTGATTGATTTAGACGGGAAGATCCGCATGGTCAACCAGAGGACCGCTTCGATGTACGGGGTGGAGCAGCCGGGGCAGATGATCGGGATGGAGGGTTCGCAGATCATCGCACCGGAGAATCGCGAGTCAGTGGGCTCCATGATTCGGGAAGCATTCGTCCAAACGAAGGCCCTCAGCATGGAATGCATGATGTACCGGCAGGACCAGACGCGTTTTTGGGCAGAGTTAAGCATCTTGCTGATCCGAAACCAGCAGGGAGAGCCGGAATCAATCCTGGGATTGGCACACGACATCACCCGACGCAAGCAGACCGATGAGATGTTGCAACAGCGAATTCGGTTTGAAACGCTGATCACCACCATCTCATCCAATTTCATCAACCTGGCCGGCGGGGAAGTGGATCGCGAAATCCAACGCGCAGTACAGCAAATCGGACAATTTGCCGAGGTCGACCGCAGCTACCTGTTTCTTTTTTCACCGGACCTGGAACGGATGACCAACACCCACGAATGGTGCGCCCCGGGACTCACGCCGTACATCGACCAACTGCAAGATATCCCTTCCGATCGTTTCCCCTGGCTGATGAACCAGTTGCGACAGCTTGACACCGTCTACCTTCCCCGGGTGGCCGATCTGCCGGATGAAGCGCGCAATGAGAAAGAGGAATTCCTTACAGAGTCGATCCGCTCCCTCCTACTTGTACCCATCAGCTATGGAAACATGCTGGAGGGAGAACAAAACCTACGCCAGGGCATTGACCAACTGCAGTTGACCCTGGCTGGTACCGTGCAAGCGTTGGCCTCCACCGCGGAAATCCGCGATCCGTATACGGTAGGTCACCAGAATCGAGTCGCTCAATTGGCCTGCGCCATCGCTCGCGAACTGGACATGCCGGAAGACCAGGTGGAAGGATTGCGCATCGCGGGCGCCCTGCACGATTTGGGAAAGCTCTACCTTCCCACCGAGATCTTGACCAAACCTGGCCGGCTATCCAATGTGGAGATGGCCTTGATTCGCAATCACCCACAAATCAGTGCGGAAATCCTGTCAAAAATCCCCTTTCCCTGGCCGATTTCCCAAATGGTGCTACAGCACCACGAACGGATGGACGGGTCTGGATATCCCCATCAACTCAAGGGGGAGGAGATCCTCCTCGAAGCGCGGATTCTGGCGGTCTCGGATGTGGTGGAAGCGATGACATTCTATCGCCCGTATCGGCCGGGATTCGGCATCCGGGAAGCTCTTTGGGAGATCATGCAGAACCGCGGTGTACTGTACGATCTGCAAATCGCAGAGCTTTGTGTAAAGCTTTTCAACGAAGCGCGTTTCGAATTCCGCTAGCAGGGTTCTTCCGGCAAAAACCGCTGCAAGGAGATCCGAAAGGGGTGGATCTCTGCCGTCATCACCCCTCCTGCCACCGCCGGATCCTGACACATGATGGCTTCCGCTTCCGATAAAGAACCGGCCCGCAGAAGGACGACCCCAAACGCGCGGTCGAGACAAGGCCCTGCCAGCAGCAGGACGCCTTCTTGCAGCTTGCCTGCAAGATATTGAAAGTGTGCTTCCAGAATCGTCTCTTCTTCCGGAGTCAAGCCGTCGATCCATCCCGGTCGAACCGGACGGAGCAGGTACAGATATTCCATTTACACTTTCCTTCCATGGAGGTCGCTAACAAATATTCCCTTTTTTCTCCCAACTTGGAAAGCCCTTCCGCCTTGGTAGCGACGATGTTTTGTTAGAATGGGATGCGATTCTTTCCATCCCCAAGAAGGAGAGGCCATCCATTGTCGACAAAACGCGCAAGCATCACAATGCCGGACCGACTGAACGAGATCGGGGTCTACCGTCGTAGGGAGATTGAGGCTAGGATTCTTGCTCCGTTCGTTGAGGCGCTGGGAAAACATTTAAGTCCGGAACAAGTGCTGCAGATCCTGCGCGATGTCGTCGCCCAACTCGCGCGGCAACAAGGTCGGCAACTGGCCAAAACGCAGGGCAACACCCTTGCCGATTTTGCCGGATCCCTGGCGGACTGGCAGCAGGGAGACACCATGCAGCTCGAGGTCCTGGAACAATCGCCAGGATGCCTGTCTTACAATGCTACCCGCTGTCGGTACGCGGAACTGTACCAATCGCTGGGGTTGACGGAACTGGGCCGAATCCTTTCCTGCAGCCGTGACGAATCCTTGCTGGAAGGATTCAACCCCCGAATCTCGTTCATTCGCACCCAAACGATCCTGGAGGGAGCCCCTTTCTGTGATTTCCGTCTTGTGCTGAAACCGGCGAAAAAAGAGCGCAACAGAACCAAGCAGCCCCGCCATAAACCATGACCTGGCAACAAGGGTATCTTCCCCTGGGCGGTTTATTGCCTTCTGCGCTGGTGGCAGCGATACCGCTAGTGATATTGCTTGGTTCGCTGGGACTCCTGCGGCTCAAAGCTCACTGGGCGGCTCTGCTGGGTTTGATC
>JAPLHX010000007.1 GCA_026389415.1 Coprothermobacterota bacterium
AATTGCGCTGGAAAGGAAGGTTAGGCGAGGAAATGACTACTTGCCCGGCGAAATCGACCGGGCCGGCGCAACCGACGCCTAATACGACCGCTTCGTCTGCCGGCAGTAGTTTTCCCACGATGTCGTAGAGGTTCGTTAGCACTTCGTTCTCGCTTTGGGGGTTCCCCGTCAACTCCCTTGCTCGTGCCAGGATGGTGCCATCCTCAGCCAACAACGCTCCCTGAATTTTCGTACCGCCCAAATCGATGCCGATTGCTTTTCTCATTGCGCCATTCTTTCCTTGAATTGTTGGATGATGGATACGTTGGCGGGATCGATTTCTTTCGCCAGAGCAACATACAAGGAAACGAAATCGATCAATTGAAGCAGGGAAAACAAACGAGCCAGTTTTCCTCCCCGATTGAGAGGATAGAGTTCCAGCACGGCAAAACCCTTGCCCTCCAGGGTTTCCCTGGTGACTAAATAGCGTTTCACAATCCGCGGGTCTTCTTCAAAGTCGCGCAGGAAGATCGGCAGGACCGTATTTTGCAGTTCCATGTTTTCGTATCCGACGATCTCGTCATGATGCATGTTGGGAATTCGGTTGCTATGAGCCAGGGTTTTTCCGTTCTCTGCCAATTGTCGCCGCAGACGCTCCGCCAAAGCATCGGAGAATCCGTAGGAGCCGTAGATGAAAGGAATTCTACCGAGAATCTTTTCCGCCACCTGTTTCGCCGGATTCTGTACCGTGGGGCTGCTTGCATCCAGCAAGTCACGTTCGCTGCGCAGGTGGTAGAGGAGGTCGGATCGCTCTGACTTGAGGGGAAGGCTCAGTTTCAAAGCCCGACCGAGCACGGATAGCAACGAAAAAAAGAGGAAGCCGATCGCTGCACGCGCTTCCATGCCTGCAGGGACCTTTGCTGTGTACAGATTGAACTTGGCCGCCAACGCCTGCATCTGGCCTCCCCCCGTGATCAGTAGAACGTTCTGACTGATCTTGATCGCTTGATGCAAGCTGGAGAGCTGTTCTTCGGTGTTGCCGGAGTAAGAGACGATCAGGATCAGAGTCTTTGCATCTGTAAAACTCGGTAATCCATAGCCTTGGTAGACGGAAAGAGGGGTGGGGAGTCGGTCGAAAATGTAGGATTGGAGCAAGTCGATTGCTGCATGAGAGCCTCCACCGGTGCCGCACAGCAAGACCTTATCGAAATCCAGGGAGGGTAGGGGAGGAAATCCTCGGGCGATGGAAAACGCTTCCTCGATCTGCTCGGCCAGGCAATACGTTGCCTGTAACATTCCACCCCGATCAATGGCGCGCATTGTTGCCTCATCATCAAGCTGCCGGTATTGCATTTCGTTCTTTATACAGGCAATGCTCTTTTTAGCGAGCCACTTCCTCCACATCGTTGTACCAAGACCGCTTGGTACCCAAACGGGACCGTTTCACCCAGGCCGGTGTTTTTGGTTCGGTTTCCAACCGCTGCTGGACCTTTCCAATCTGCTTTTTTAACAAGTCAAGGTCTTCTGTCTTTACTTTCCCAGACTGGGAGAATTCATCGGCGATGGATAATACTTTCTCCAGGTTGGTCTTGGAGTCGAACCAGAATCCCCAATCCCCTTTCAGCGTCTTGGCGATGTATCCCAGGTTGATCTTCTCCTTCTCGTCCTGTTCGGCCAATTCATGGCCACAGAACAGAATCATCAGGTCAATCAAGTCCTTCTTGTTGATGTGGTGGATCTGCAATTTTTCCAGCACGATATCGGTGAGGGTAATGGTGGGGAAATCCAGCTCCAAGCGACCCCGACCGGGCGCAGTGCCAAATTCCACCGGATGGCTGAAGTTCAGCTTGTCGTAAAAAATGTCTACATCATAGAGACCTTGTTTATGGTGGAAAATATTACGGGTAGTGGCATTCCAGGAATTCACGTACAGGTCTGGCGTGAAGCCCAGGCCTCGGTCAAAAAACTTGCGCATTTGTTGCGATTGGCGCGAGTAACCCATCACGTCCAGATCGGTGAAAATCGGCTTGCCTTCACCGAGCCTCCCCAGACTGAAGAAGTATTCCCGGTACTCTGGGCAATGCTCGCTGTGAAGATACACAGCCAATGCTCCCAGTATGCGCAGGCAGAGCCCGGCTTCCTGGGCTTTCTTGATGATACCCACGGCTTCCTCGAGGAATTGCTCCGGAGAGAACTGGACGAATTTCTCCTCCACGCTGGTCTCCTTTACCCCTGGATCTTCCAGTAGTTTTCGTAACCTTCCTTGGTCAAGTTAATGATGAAACCACGCAACAGGCCCTCTCCATATTCCGAACC
>JAPLHX010000251.1 GCA_026389415.1 Coprothermobacterota bacterium
GCATAAGAGTTTGGCTGCGTAGTACCCGAAAGATGCCACGCGGTCGTTTCTCATCTTACCGAATCGAGGTGGCTTGATGAAACGAATTCAAGTCCTAAGACAATTTCTGCCGCAAGCAGAGAACCTACTGGCCATCCTGCACGCTCTGGCCAGGCAAAACCCGGGCAACGATCTGACGCGGGACGATCTGGCCGAGGTTGCGCACTATTTATCTCTGCCTTACAGCCGCGTGCAGGGCGTAGTCACATTCTATTCCATGTATTCTTTAGTTCCCCGGGGTTCCTATGTCGTGCGGGTTTGCCAATCCCCTCCCTGCCATCTGATGGGGGGCCGGAGCCTGTTAGTGGATTTGTCTCGCCAGTTGGGAATCGAAGCGGGGCAAACCACCGCCGACGGGTGCTTCACGCTGGAAACGTCCGAATGCCTGGGCCATTGCGAGGTCGCACCGGCGATGCAGATCAACGAGGAGGTCTACGGCGATCTGACGGCGGAACGGGTGGCAGCCATCCTGGAGGACAAGCGCCGGGGGACTCAAACGGTCCCGCCGGTTACCGCCGAAGCGCCCCGTCTGCTGCCCGGCGGCAAGCGGATTGTGCTGGACAATGTGGGCCGAATCCACCCGGAGCGGATCGAAGACAGCCTGGTCCGGGGGGGCTATGATGGGTTGAAAAAAGCCTTGTCTTTGAAACCGGAAGAGGTGATCGCCCAGGTGGAGAGATCCGGCCTCCGTGGTCGCGGCGGCGCCGGGTTCCCTACCGGCCTGAAGTGGAAGTTCGCAGCCAAGGCCGCCGGCGCCCACAAGTACATCGTCTGCAACGCGGATGAAGGGGAGCCGGGAACCTTCAAAGACCGCCCGATCATGGAAGGAGACCCGCACAAGCTGGTGGAAGGAATGATCATCGCCGGTTATGCCATCGGAGCCGCCAAAGGTTACATCTATGTCCGCGGCGAATATGCCCTCTCCATCCAGCGCCTGCGCAAGGCCATTGCCGACGCCCGCCACCACGGTTTCCTTGGTTCCAATCTGCTCGGTAGCGGCTTCGCCTTTGAGCTGGAAGTGAAGGAAGGGGCGGGGGCCTACATTTGCGGCGAGGAGACCGCCCTGATCGAGTCGCTGGAAGGCAAACGCGGTCAACCCCGCGTCAAGCCTCCCTATCCGGCCAATGCCGGCGTTTACAACCTGCCGACCGCCGTCAACAACGTGGAGACGCTGGCCAATGTGCCGGCCATCCTTAGTCACGGCCCGGACTGGTTCCGCGGTTTCGGCACCGACGCCTGCCCCGGCACCAAGATTTACCTGGTGATGGGCGACGTCAACCATCCCGGGTTCCTGGAAGCAGACATGGGCACGTCCCTTTCCGAGATCATTTATGGTTACGGGGGAGGGATCAAGGGCGGCCGCAAATTCAAAGCGGCCCTGGTTGGCGGCGCCGCCGGGATGTTTCTCGGTCCGCCCGCGCTTTCCGCCAGGATGGATTTTGATGCGATGAAGGAATTCCAGGCGACGCTCGGTTCCGGCTCCGTACTGGTGATGGATGAAACCCGGTCCCTGCCGGAGATGCTGTGGTCCGTCCTGTGCTTCTTTGAGCACGAGTCCTGCGGCAAGTGCACCCCCTGCCGGGCCGGATGTGCCGAATTGGCCAAGATCGGCGGCCGTCTGAAGGAAGGGAACGCCAGTGCGAAAGACTTAGACGTGATGCTGAATCTCTCCCAGGTGATGTGGACCAGCTCCCTCTGTCCTCTGGGCCAGTCCCTGATCATGCCGGTGAAATCCGCCCTGGACAATTTTGGCGCCGAACTACGGCTCCAGGCACAATAGGAGGAGACATGCTGCCGCAGGCTGTTATGATCCAAATGAAAATTGATGGCAAGGAAATTGAGGCCCAGGAAGGACAAACCATCCTCCAGGTTGCCCAGCAGAACGGGATCGAGATCCCGGTGCTCTGCAACCACGAGGCCCTGCTCCCCTTCGGCGGTTGCCGGATGTGTCTGGTGGAAGCCGGATCGGGAGCATTGAAAGCGGCTTGCACCACGCCGGTGGCCGACAAGATGGACGTAAAAACCCGCTCGGCCGAAATCGACAAAGCCCGAATGACCATCCTGCAGCTTCTCTTTGGCGAGCGCAACCACTACTGTATGTACTGCGAGTCCACCGGCAATTGCGAGCTGCAGGATCTGGGATACCGGTTGGGGTTGGACCACTTCGAATTTGCGCCATTCCAGCGGAATTTCCCGCAGGACACCTCGCATCCCTATTTCCTGCTGGATCACGCCCGCTGCGTGCTCTGCGGCCGCTGTGTCCGAGCCTGTTCCGATCTGGCGGGTCACATGACCTTGGGTGTGCGGAACCGCGGCACCGAATCCCAGGTGGACATCGACCTGGGGGTTCCGCTCAAAAGCTCCACCTGTACCTCCTGTGGTCTGTGCGTGCAAGTCTGTCCGACAGGGGCGCTGACCGACAAGCGGGCGGCCTACCTCGGCCGACGGGAGAAAGACATCGAAGTCTTTTCCTCCGCCTGTGATCGCTGCCCGGTCGGCTGCGGTCTGGACATCTACAAGCGCAGCAATTTCATCGTGAAGATCTGGGGAAACTGGCAGGCCGAGCCCAGTAAAGGCGTTCTCTGCAAGAAAGGCCGCTACCAACCCCTCTACGAGACTCGGACCCGGCTGACCGCCCCCTGGCGCAAAGAGGGCGACCAGTGGAAAGAGCTTTCAACCGATGAAGCGCTGGAGAACATCGCCCAACGCCTGGACGGTGCCGCCGTTGTGGTGGAAGGCAGCCTTGGCAACGAAGCGCTGGCGGCGTGGAAGAAACTGGGCCTACCGCTTTATGCGGCCGACGATGTGCAGCCGCCTCTGGCTTCCACCGCCACATTGGCCGACCGTGGTCGGTTCCTTAATCAAACGGCGAGCCTGGTGCGGCGCTGCCCGCCTGATCCTGGTGGATGGCGGCTTCAACTCGCTGGACTCGGTGGCCCAGTCCGTCTACCACTGGAAAGACCTGGATACCGCCTTGGGCGAAGCCCGTGGATTCGACAAGGTGGTGGTGGTCTACTCCCGGCTAACGCCGGCGACGACCGAAACCCTGAAGCGGGAATCTCGTTTCCAGCTCCTGTTCCTGCCCTACGAGACCAATACCTACGGACTGCAGGCGCTGGGGATCCAACCGGGCAGGCCCCAAACTGAAACCGTGCTCGTCCTGGGTGAGAACCTCCAGCAGTTGCGCCGGCGATTCCCACAGGCCTTCCTGGTTGCCCTGACCCCTTACCGCACGCCGGCCGTGGAGGAAGCGGATTTGCTAATCCCAATCTCGGGCCCGTTTGAGACCACCGACAGCTTTATCAACGTAAACGGTCTCCAGGCGGAACGGAATTGCGTGCTGGCACCGCCGGCCGCTGCCGTCGACCCGGTCGCCTTGGCGCGCGCACTCGCCGCTAAAACGGGAAAACCCCAATAGGAGGATGACATGCTGCCGCAGACTGTTTTGACGAAGAAAGTGGTTTTCGCATCCGACTGGCTGGAAGGTTGTGCCGGCTGCCACATGTCGTTCCTGGACATGGACGAGCGCCTGGTGGAGCTGGTGCAGATGGGATTGGAAATCACCGCCAGCCCCATCACCGATCTCAAGGAACCGGCTCCCGGCACCGACCTCGGCGTGATCGAGGGAGCGGTGGCTACCGACCACCAGTTGGCCGTGGCCAAAATGTTCCGCGAACGCTGCAAAATCCTGGTGGCGATCGGTGATTGCGCCGTCTTCGGCGGCATCAACACCATGCGCAATTGGATCCCTTTACCCGAGCTGCTGGAGCGCGGTTACATCACCACCGAAAGCACCGTGGAGGGGAAAATTCCCCAGGGACCGGGCATCGGCAAACACTTGCCGCGCTGCATGGCCCTAAACGAAGTGGTCAAAGTGGATTTCTACATCCCCGGTTGCCCGCCCCCGGCCGATGCCATCTACCGGGTCCTTGTGGACGTGCTGGAAGGCAAGACCCCGGTACTCGACGGTGAACTACTGAAGTACGAATAGGAGCAAGCAATGGGCGAAAAGATTCTGATCAATCCAGTCACCCGGATCGAAGGTCACGCCCGCGTGGCCATCTATCTAGACGACCAGGGCAACGTGGAAAAGACCGTGATGCACGTAGATCAGTTCCGCGGTTTCGAGAAATACACCGAAGGGCGGATGTTCTATGAAATGCCGGTGATTACTCCCCGCATCTGCGGCATCTGCCCGGTATCCCACCATCTGGCTTCGGTCAAGGCTTGTGACGCCATCATCGGCGTTACGATTCCGCGTCCGGCCAAGCTCCTGCGCGAGCTGATGCACATGGGCCAGATCATTCAGTCCCACTCTATGCATTTCTTCGAGCTGGCCGGCCCCGACCTGTTGCTGGGCTGGGATGCCGACCCCAAGATCCGCAATGTAGTCGGCCTGATCCAGGCCAATCCCCAGTTGGCGCTGAAGGCGGTGGAGCTGCGCAAGTTCGGTCAGCAGATCATCGCCCTGCTGGGTGGCCGCCGCATCAACCCGCTCTTCGCCGTCCCCGGCGGCGTCAACCGCGGCCTGGACATCAGCCGGCGGGACGAAATGCTTAAAGACATCGACCGGATGATCGGCTACCTGGAGGAAGGGATCGTCCTGGCCAAAGGCTACATCGAGAAGAACAAGCTGCAGTGCCTGCAATTTGCCGCGTTCCCCTCCAGCTACCTCGGTCTGGTGGGACCCGATGGCGAACTGGAAGTATACGACGGCACCCTCCGCTTAATCGATGCGGAAGGAACACGGATCAAGGAATTTCCTGGTTCGGACTACCTGAACTACATCGGCGAGCGGGTGGAGGATTGGAGCTGGCTGAAGTGGCCCTACTACAAGCCTTTGGGTTGGCCCCGAGGGATTTACCGCGTCGGCCCCCTGGCCCGCCTGAACGTGGCGGACAAGGTCACCACCCCCAAAGCCGGGCGCTACTTCGCCGAGTGGAAAAGCATCGGCAACGGGAAACCGGTGGAGGGTTCGCTCTTCTATCATTTCGCCCGTTTGGTGGAAGCGCTCTACGGTCTGGAACGGGCCCGTCAGATCCTGGAGGACCCCGAGGCGCTATCCGGTGACGTGCTGGCCCCCGGTGTGCCCACCTGTGAGCGCGGCGTGGGCGTGATCGAAGCCCCGCGGGGCACGCTGATCCACGATTACCATGTCGTGGGCAAGATGCCGCTGCTGGTGGAGCTCTACGACCACGACGGAACGTTCCTGGAGCGGGTGCAGAGGGAGTAAGCAAGAAGCTAGTAATCAGTGATCAGTAGTCGGTACTCGGCAGTTGACAGCCTGCGGCAGCATGTCCTTTCATTCAGCGCGCAGGTGGGGGACTGCCTGATCTGAACAGTCTGCGGCAGCATGTCTGAACAACCTACGGCAGCATGTCCTGCCAATAGCACGGGACTAGGTTCGACAGATATCGCGTTGCCGCTTCAGGCCAGCCAGCTGCCGATTCTCTTCAACTGCTCGTCCACCAGTCGACGGGCTGTCGCCTCGTCTTTTGCCTCGGCGTTGACATGTAGCACCGGTCGGTCCTTATCCGGTAGTATGAATACCCAACCTTCTTCCGTGAACACTTTCACCCCGTCGATGGAGATGATCCGGCCGTCCTTGTGTTCCTCGATCAGCCGGCGCATGATGGTTCCTTTCATGTCCCAGGGACAGGCCAGATGCTCGCGGAGGAGCACCCGGCGTGGAACAGACGCCGCTACTTCCTGCAATGAGGTGTTTTGTTTGGCCATCATCTCCATGATTTTTGCCAGGGCGTACATCCCGTCGAACACCGGTTGGAACTGCGGGAAGATGAAGCCGCCCTTCATCTCGCCCGTAAATTGGACTCCCTTCTTCCGGGCTTCCTCCATCATCGAACGGTAGGAGGTCTTCGTGTAGATCACCTGGCCACCGCTCTCTTTGGCCATTTCTTCGATGGTGGAAGAGGCGGCTACCGGGACGGCGATGGTCGCTCCCGGATGACAGGACAGAACCAGCTTGGCGATGCTAGCCAGGCTCAAGTCCCCGTCCAGGATTTTGCCTTGTTCGTCCACTAGGAACAACTTTTCCGCCCCGCTGTCGATTAAGAAACCGGCTTTCGCTTTTAAGGAAACGACGATGTCGGAAAGGGTCTTCAGCGCCCAGAGGTGCTCCTCGCGGGTTTTGGTGATCTGGGTCTCGTCCAGGTAGGCGTTGAGCGCGACCATGTTCAGCCCGGTTTTGCCGACCACGGCAGGGAGGACGGTGGTAGCGTTGCCGAAGCCGTAGTCCACCACGATGCGGTAATGGGCTTGACGCAGCGCTTCCAGGTCCAGCGCGTGCAGGAAGCCTTCCTCGTAGTAATCCAGCACGCGGGAGGGAAAAGAAATCGTCCCGACTTCGGCCGGCTGGACCCGAACGAACTCCTCCCGAAAGAAGGAACCCTCGATCGCCTTTTCTTTGGACGATGGAAGATCCAGGCCATCACTATCGAAGAACTTGATGTCAATCACGGAGGGGTTGAAGGGAGAAATGGAAACCTGCACGCCGCCTTCGGCTTCCAGTGAACGGATGGCATGGCGGGTGACCGGGATTGCCGCCCGGCTGAGGTCATAGATATTGATCCCGGTGGAAAGCAAACCACCCATCAGGGAGCGATGAATCAAACGGCTGGCCCGGTGCCCGTCAAATGCAGAAAGGAAATACTGCCCCTTCTTCAGCACCGTCCCGTAGGCTGCACCAACCTTGGCGCCGAATTCCGGTGTCACTTCCAAATTGGCCAGCCCGGTGATGCCATAATGTCCAAACAAATTCTTGCTCCAGCGTTCGCCCCAGATCAGACTGCTGGTGACCGTCGCCCCCCCGTCAACCCTCTTTTGAGGCCAGATCCGGACACCCGGAGCGATGACCGCGCCATTGCCGATGTAGCAGTCATCGGAAATCACCACCCCTTCTTGGATGATCACTTGGTTGCCGATCTTCCCGCCATTGCCGATCACGCTTCGGTTTAGGCTGCTGCGGGCTCCGACCTGCACTTCGTTCCACAGCACGGAATCCTCGATCCCCACGCCTTCATGAATCCGGCAATTCCGTCCCAGCACGCAGTTGGCCAGGACCACGCCGTTTTCTACCACGCAGCCGTCTCCCAGGATCACCGTGCCGCGCAGATTGACCCGTGGATGCAGAGTCACATTCTTACCCAGCCAGATATCTTTCCCGATGCGGTTGATCCGCTCTCCCAAGACCCTGACGCTGACTTCTCCGTCGAGCACGTCCATGTTGGCTTGAAGGTACTCGGTCACGTTGCCGATGTCCTTCCAATAGCCGGCAGCGATGGTGCCGTATAAGTTTAGTTTTTCATTCAGCAGGAGGGGAAACAGGTCTTTGGAAAAATCGAAGGAGCGGTCGTTGGGGATTTTTTCCAGCACTTCCGGCTCCAGGATGTAGATCCCCGTGTTGATGGTGTCGGAAAACACCTCTCCCCAGGTCGGTTTTTCCAGGAAGGAGCGAATCCGTCCCTCCGCATCGGTGATCACGATCCCATAGGCCAAGGGATTTTTCACCCGGGTCAGCACGATGGTCGCCAAGGCTTTTTTCTCCTGATGAAAACGGAGTGCTGCTTGCAGGTTGACATCAGTCAACAAATCGGCCGAGATCACCAAGAAGGTCTCATCTAAGAATTCCTGGGCCCGCTTCACGCTGCCGGCTGTTCCCCAATCCGTATCGGGGCGGATGTAGCGCATGTTGACGCCAAAGGATTCCCCCGAGCCGAAATAATGCTGGATCACCTCCGGTTGAAAGTAGAGAAGTGATGTCAGGTCCAGAAAGCCATGGTTTTTGACCAGCTCGACGACGTGTTCCATCACCGGCCGATTGACAATCGGGACCATCGGCTTTGGTGCATAAATCGTGAGGGGACGGAGACGGGCGCCAAAACCACCTGCCATGATCACTGCTTTCATGTTGTTCTCCTTGGAAGCTAGAAATCAGAATTCGAAAGCCGGAATTGCTCCCTACATTGTACTGTATTATTAGGATTTCACATTGCGGATTTTGAATTCTCCTAATCAGCAATCAAAAATCAGCAATCAAAAATCAGCAATCTGAAATCAGCAATCAAAAATCTATCTAACGCACCCACCATTTCGGATCAATCTCGGGGAAGGGATCGTCTTGTTCTTCCAGTAACTCCAAGGCCCCACCGTCTTCCTGGGAGAGAGCAGCCGTCGAGTTGAAGGCTTGCAGGATGTTTACCAACCGCCCAAAGGCGTCGGAGTGGAAATGGACTCGCTCTTCGGCGTAGTCCCGGGCAGCCACAGTGGAGATCAGAAAGGGCCAGTCACTGGATTCCAGCAGCAGCAGCTCTCGTCCCATCTGGCGAAGGAGCCGCTGGACCAAGGGGTCACAGGAGGCCGACAGACGGGTGGCCCAATCGGTCATTGCTTCCTCGGCACTGTAGATCTCCTTCCAAGCCCACTCGGTCAGGCCGTTCAACCAGATCCAATGGTGGCCGCCTTCTCCCCAGCTTCCCTCCGGCAATTGAATGATCTGCGTGGGGGGCGATGTTTCCAGCATACGGGATCCGGTGGCAGGGACCACATCGCCGGCATTGCCCACGGCGCGGCAAACTAGATGAAGGAATTCCGGGCCCTCAAACCACCAGTGGCCGAACAGCTCCGTGTCGAAAGGAGCCACCAGTAACCCCGGGGAACCCTCCTGGGCTTGATACTGAGCCAGGTTGTTCCGTACCAAAGAGGCGAAATGCTCTGCGTTTTCGGCCAGTCGTCCCTGCACCAGCTCCGGCTGGTAGGGTTTCTTGTCCGCCAGATCCGCTCGCGGGTGGGTCACCCGCCAATAGCGGTTGCCGGAAGGGAAGTACTTCTTGTGAAAGTCCAGATATTGGCCGTCACCCGGGTATCCATGCTCCCCCGACCACACCTGGAGGGCAGTTTGCGAATCGCGGGCCAGGATCGCCGCCATCTTCGACCCCCCCGAGCTTGAAACCCAGTAAGCTTGGCGTGGGGTTAGCGGTCGCGACTCGGTCTGCGGGTAAGCGTCCTGGAATTCCCCCCACAGGCGCTTGAGCCCTTCGTAACGGTCGAGGTAAACGCCGATCGGTTTGCTGCCATCCAACAGGTGGCTATCCACGATGAAGTAACCGAGACCCGCATCGAAAAGGACTTCCTCCAAGCCGGCGCGGTCGAACGTCCGCCGACCGGGAAAATCGACTGGGTGCGTCCAACGATAGGCAGGACGATAGGCGCACTCCGGCAGCCAGACCCCCCGCGGCCGGCGTCCGAAATGGCGTTGGTAAGTCGCCACGCCCAGGCGCACCTGGGCCCGCACCGCTTCGTCGCTACCCAGCAGGGGCAGGTAGCCGTGGGTGGCGGCGCAGGTGATGATCTCGATTTGGCCGGCATCCTGCTTTTGTCGGAAGGCCTGCACCAGGTTTTCTCCGTAACGCTGGTGGAAATCCTGCCGGATTTCCCGGTACCAGTCTCGCCAAAATTGAGCCAATGACTCGCGCGGATCTTCCTGCTTCGCGAAATAAAGGCGCTCCTCTTCGCTGGACTCCACCCGGCGCGTCAAGTAGGAATCAAATTGACGGATAAATGCGGGATGGGTCAACTGCTCGCACAGGATCGGGCTGAGATTGATGGTGATCGCCGGAGGGATTCCTTCATCTTCCAACCGATCCAGCACCCGCAACAGCGGGATGTAGCATTCGGCTGTGGCCTCGTTCAGCCAGTCGGTGCCGTGCGGCCAGGTGCCGTGGCCCAGCACGTACGGCAAATGTGTGTGCAGAACGAACGTGAACTGTCCTTTGGAACGATCTGGTGCCTGTTGTTGCATCTCATCTCCCGTTTTGCGGATTCTTTCCCCCATCTTAGCGCAACCATCCACCGGATACTTGACCGGGACACGCTGCCGCGGGCTGAGTTGACCGAGGATGCGTGACATTGCCTGAGTGTCATTCCCAAAATAGCTAGGGGGACATCCGCAACCGATAGAGCAGGACGGCTGTCTGCACGCGCGTGGCCGGCTTCTGCGGTTCCAACTGGTAGCCGATCAGTTGCGACGAGTTGACACCGGTGCTTTTGCGCAACTCCACCACCAATCCGGGATCGGGAGCCCTGATCCAATCGAATCCTAATGCCGTGGACAGATAGGGAGCCCACCAATCGGTGGACTCGCTGTCCATGTAGGGAGAAGGGATCGTGGTTTGCAGCGGGCGACCGGTAGCCACCACCAGGATTTTTAGCACTTCCGCTTTGGTGATGGATTGTTCCGGTCGAAAATTGCCGTCGGGAAACCCGTTCACCCAGCCTTGGGCAGCCACCGCCTCCACATAGCCGTAAGCCCAATGGTTTTGGTTCACGTCGGGGAAGGTGGGCTTTGCCGGGTACTTCGGATCCAAACCGCGGGGTACCGTTTTGACAATCAGCTTGCAAAACTCAGCCCGTGTAATTTGTGCCTGGGGACGGAAAGTGCCGTCAGGGTAACCGGAGATGATCTTCTGATCGGTCAAGGACAATACTTCCTTGTGACCCCAGTTGCTTGGCGCCAGGTCAGAGAAGGCCGCACCCCATGCTGCAACCGGGAAAGAAATGCAACCAAAAACAAGCAAGATGGCCAGAATCATGTTCGTTTTTCTCATCGCTTTACTCCTCCTCGAGTCCAGCCAGGCGCACTGTCTCTTGCCGCGCCCAGCGGTGTCCGCGGCGGACAGAACCGCCGGTAACGTTCCCCCCGAACGCAGGACCTGGTAAGCCAGGGGAATGGACGGGAACTGATCCGTATCGGGAGCCTGGAATATCAGCGGTCCTACGGCCGCCAGTTCCAACGGTGCCACCAACGAGGGCTGCCGTTCCGGGTACAGCAAGGCATATTGGATCGGCAAACGCATATCGGGGAGGGACAGTTGGGCCAGCATTGTCCCGTCGCAGAATTCGACCAGCGAATGAACGATGCTCTGGGGGTGGATGATCACCTCGATCTGCTCGGGAGTTATCTGGAAAAGGAAGTGGGCTTCGATCATCTCCAAGGCCTTGTTCATCAAGGTGGCCGAGTCCACCGTGATTTTGGATCCCATCTTCCAAACCGGATGCGCCAAGGCTTGCTCGACGGAAACAGAAGCCATCTGGGCAGGGGAAGTGTCGCGGAAGGGGCCGCCGGAAGCGGTGAGCAGGATCCGCCGGACGATGGATCGGGGGTGCCCTTCCAGGCATTGAAAGATGGCGGAATGTTCCGAATCCACAGGCAGCAGAGTTCCCTTTCCTTCCCGTGCCGCCTGCAGGACTAGATTTCCTCCCGCCACCAACGCTTCCTTGGTGGCCAAGGCGACGATCTTTCCTTTTTTCAATGCCATAAGCGTCGGAGCCAAACCGGCGATGCCCACCACCGCCACCAACACCAGGTCCAGGTCCTCCCGGGTGACCAGCTCCACCAGACTGTTCGATCCGGCGTAGAGATCAACGTCTGGCGGCAACTGCTCTCTCAATGAGGAGACGGGTGCCTCCGTCAGGGCGAGCGCGCTCGCCCGTGTCCGCCCAACCAGAGAAACGAGATCCAGGGTCAAGTGACGGGCAGAGAGGCCGACAATCCGCAGCCGATCCGGAAACCGCTCGGCCACTTCGATCGCTGCCCGTCCGATGGAACCCGTTGCCCCTAGAATCGCAATCCGCCGCATGGCATCATTCTAGCGCAAAAAGCGAGCAGAGGGCGCGGATGCGCCCTCTGCCGGTATCCAACTGTTTGCAGATTGATCTTGCCGGCTACGGTCCTACGGGGTGATAGTTGAAATCCAATAGCACCGGTACGGTAGCCCACATCCAGTAACCCAACAACGGCTCGAAGTAACCCGGGGTGTACTTGACATTGAAATACTCCATTCCGTCCCAACCCAAGGCAATTCCTCGCACCAGTCCGGCGGAGACTGCATTTTGCATCTTCATAGGATCACCGCGGCTTGGGATCACCCAAACTTCGTCCCAATTGACATTTTTCAGAAGTGGAACGCCCACCAGGTTTGATCCCGCGGCAAGTGGCACTCTGGCATCGTGCGCAGAATAGCCGATCGGGGAATAGGTTTGGGATTCGGCCAGCTTCAGCCAGAAACCAATACCGGGATTCAAGACGGAATCGTCTTTTCCATGATAGGACCCAGAAATGGGATCCCAGGTGAGTACGGTCCAACTTCCGACCAGGTCAGAAAAGAGCTGAACAGGAAGGTTGTCCTCGTAGACCAGAGGGTAGGAGAGAAGATTCCAACCGGCTTCCAGGTAGATCGAAGGATTCAGAGGAGCAGAGATCCCGGGGTTGCCCGCGTTGTCCCAGGCGATCAGCAGCACGGAAGGATTGCC